>NZ_ASRY01000072.1 GCF_000520815.1 Paenibacillus maysiensis
TCCGATAGCGCCGGGCGCTTTTTCAGTAGCAATTGTTTTTTTCATATGGGTTGAATGCTCCTTTCTGATACGGGTTCTCCATATTATAGCACGGGAAGTCCAAAGCCACTATTCCGCATTAATGGATTACAGCATAACGGGTCCCCCCAAGATACCCTGTTATGGTTGTGCTTTAATTTTACACATTTTTATAGGCACCCGTTTCTGTGCCGGGTTCATCCTCACCGGGTGTCAGCTCAGCTCCGATGACCCGAATGATATCATTCGGATAAATATGTACGCCGCTCGCATGCGCGAGAGCAATCCGTACCATAGCCCGCGCGATCATCGAAGCCGGGATGGCGCGGTAGGAAGCCAGTTTGCCCGTCATCACGCGATCCAGTGCCTTCATGACGACAGCAGCAGCGGCTTCGCCAAAACGACGTTCCGGCCTCGTGCCCAAAATCAGCGACGGACGAAACAAATGCAACGCAGGCAAGCCAATAGCGGCAAGCGCCTCCTCAGCCTCTCCCTTTGTACGGTTGTAAAACACGCGCGAATCCGGGTCCGCTCCCATCGAGGAGATAGCGAGCATCTGCACCGCACCGGCCTCTTTGCCCAACCGGGCGGTCAGAACCGGATAGTCCAGATCCACCTGACGAAACAGCTCCTTGGAGCCAGCCTTTTTCATCGTCGTTCCAAGGCAGCAAAAAACATCATTAACCCCTTCGAAGGCGGACGCCGCTTCCTGCGGCTGCTCCCAGTCGATGAGTGCCTGCTCCAGCTTGGGATGCTTGATTTCCAGCGGACGTCTGCCCACAACCATAACGCGGCTGTATTCCTTTTGCACCAGCAGCTCCCGTACAACATAACCCCCGACAAGCCCCGTTGCACCCACAACGACCGCTTTACGCTCCACGATAGACCTCCTTATGCCTGTAACCTGTAGCGCACCTGCTCTTGCACTTGTACTAGGCTAATTTAAACGGCTGTTCGCCCGCCTCCCTGCTTTTAGACGGACACATGGGCAGATACAGGGAAAAGGTACTTCCCTTGCCCTCCTCACTCTCCAAACGTATAAAACCGCCCAACAAGCGGGATAAATCACGGCTGATCGACAGTCCCAGCCCGGTTCCTCCATATTTGCGGTTAATGGAACCGTTCGCCTGCTGGAATGCCTCAAAAATAACATGCTGCTGAAGCTTGGAAATACCGATGCCCGTATCTTTTACCGCTATTACAACCCAATCCCCCTCCTGCCCCTTTCGTTCCAGATGCTGACTGCTGATTTCCAGCAATACACGTCCCTCATGAGTGAACTTAAAGGCATTAGATAACAGGTTGCGCAAAATTTGCTGTACACGTTTGGGATCGGATCGAATTTCATCCGGTATATCACCATGCTCGTTCAAGCTGAATTCAAGCTTCTTGTCCTTGGCAGTGACTTCAAAATGCATCATCATCACCTGCGCAATCTCGCGCACGCTGACCGACTCACTGACGATTTCCATCCGCCCCGCCTCGACTTTGGACAAGTCCAGAATGTCATTGATCAACTGGAGTAAATCATGCCCCGAGGCATAGATCAGCTCGCTGTACTGGTAAAGCTCGTCCTCATCCAGCTCTTTTCCCTGCTCGTTGATGATCTGCGCCAGATTAATAATGCTATTAAGTGGTGTGCGCAGCTCATGCGACATCGTTGCCATAAAATCCGATTTATATTGGGAAGCCACCATTAACTGTCTGGCCCGTTCTTCCAAAATGATTTTCGTCTTCTGTAACTCATCGCGTTGTTCCGATAATAGCTGATTCGCCTGCTTAATCTGATAATTACGCATCTGCTCCATCTGAAAATCACGTAAAATTAGTGCAAATAAAAAGCTGAGTACAATCCCAATAGGCAAAGTGAGAGGAACAACCTCCGCCACATAATAGCGCCATGGAATGACGCCTAAAAAGGCAATATTCAACGTATTTACGATATTAACCGCTAAAATAGTCACCGCTGCCTTAATAATCAGACGGCACGTAGAACGGCGCATCCAATAGTTCAATCCGGCGCACAGCACGCCTAGGATGCTCATATTCAGAAAGCCGACCCACGCCGCCATATTCACACCGAAGGTAAATCTCGTAAGCCCGATCGCTACCCCGATAATAATAAGCGTATAGGAGCGGGGATACACCAACGCCGCGATAATCAACGGAACAAAGCGCAGGTCAAAAATAACCGTCTCACTAAAGTTAAAACCAAAGCAAGAGCTAACCCATCCACCAAATACTACCAGCAGTACCGAGCTGATATATTTAAATCGCGAAGAGGTACGACTCAACCCATATTTATAAATCACGTTCGCCACATAGGCAACGGCAATCAGCATCCCCAGATTCATTAGAAACATCATTGAAAATTGCATGGACTCACACTCCCATTGCGCGAAAAATTGGATGCCAGGCCTATGCCGACCGCTTTTGCTTTTCTCGTATATCATAACATGAAGCTTCAGCTTTCGACATGTCAAAAGATGCGTACATCTCTATAAAAAAAGCGAACCGCAACGGCTCGCTCTGGTGGATATACAGTATAAGGTCAACTCATGATGCCTTTGTTCCGGCGCCATTCTTCGACAAATAATTCAGCAAAGTAAGGGTCCCACTGGGTTCCTTTTCCCTCTTCCAATATCATAACCGCTTTTTCTTTCGGCATACCCTTCCGGTATGGGCGGTCAGACGTCATCGCATCATACGCATCCGCTACCGCAATGATCCGGCCAAATAGCGGAATATCTTCCCCACGGAGCTGGTCTGGATATCCTTTGCCATCATAACGTTCATGGTGCGAACGCACGCCGGGCAAATAAGGGGCCATGGCATATGCTGGCTCCACCTGGCGGAGAATACTTTCTCCCATAACCGGGTGCATTTTAATCTGGTCAAATTCCTCATCCGTCAGCTTACCATCCTTGAACAGCACGGCATCGGCTACGCCGATTTTGCCGATATCATGCAGTAATGCCGTTTTGCGCAGCAAATCGAGGTCTGTCTCATTCAAACCGCCCCGCCGTCCAATGATCACCGAGTATTCAGCCACACGCAAAGAATGTCCTGCGGTATAAGCATCCCTCGCATCCAGTGCTGCCGCCAAGGTGGCGAAATAACTTTCCTGTAGCTGACTGTTTTTGTCTTCCCGTTCCTTCAATCCCTCGACCATGATATTAAAGCCTTCAATCAGCTTCGCAAACTCGTCAGAGTACAAATCGCTAGCCTTATCGTTCAGGCAGCCTTCCTTCACTTCGTTCATCTTTTCCAGCAAATGGTGAATCGGCTGCTCAATCTCACGGGTTAACAGCCATCCTCCCAGATAAGCAAAGGCCACACCAAATAGTAAAATCGTGCCCGCCCATACCCAATAGGAGTTGGAAAGCGTCTCATCCAGACGTTCCAGCCGAATCTGCGTAGCCAGGCAAAACAAAAATAGCGGAAAAGCACCAATCAACGTTGCACTCAGCTGAAATTTGTGCCGGAGCGATAGTAATACCCGTCCCCGAAGCGATAGGTTAATTCCATATTTCTGATAAGTTCGGTCTCTAATTTCTACCAGCAACGGACGGATCGCCCTCATTGTCAGGAAAAATTCAATCATCGCGTGCATCGAAGCAACCAGACAAGCCCCTACACAGGCAATTCCCACATAATAGAAGGGCAGGGTGAGCTGTCTGGTATGAATCATCCATATGGCCATACCAGCCGCCGGGATGGAAAAACCGAGCAAATGCGGTCCCATAATACGTAACACAGACAGATTAGGCAGACGGTGAATCCGTATATACATCGCTTCTACATCCTCGAACGTCGTCCGCTTATCCAGAAAAAAGTGACGAACTGGTCCCAGATGCATCCTAAATACCAGCGTTTCGCAAGCAATCATAATAATACTGGAAAAAGCAATGATCTTCATAAGACCTAAAAATTCATAACGGGCTACATTTAACGTGGAAAATACAAAAATCGCACCTACCAACAGAACAGCTATAAACGAACCTATAATATAGTTCAGGATAACATGCTGAATAAAACGCTTATAGATCGGCAAAATGCTACCCCTCTTTTCATCCGTACACTCACAAAACATCTTGTTTATTTCAATATCGGAGTCCGGTCGGCAAAAGTTAACCTTCTTGCTTGAGCAATTTGCATAAATCCTATAGCGAATTTTAATCAACCATATATAGATTGAGAAATTGCATCCTTGCATTTTAGAGTCGTTCTTGCTATACTATTAAAGTATGTATTAAACCCCATAGGATTCCGCGCAACAAGCTATTACTCCTAATCACCGCATGGAGCTTCTCCAAATTTTATGTATAACCCTAATGTAGAATTTTGAGCTTTTGCCGAAGATTTTCACATTCACACTGGCGCGGTCATCGGAGCCGCAAGGACGAAAGAGAGGTAGGGCTTTTGTCGTTTGGAAAATGAGCAGTGGAATCGGACTGCCCCTTATGAACATGCTGACCATATTATGAAAGGCAGCAGGGGTTGAATATATATTATGCCGTCGAACCATGAAGTTCGAGCAGGCCGTGCAGTTCACGCAAGCTGCACCCATCCTCCGGATGATCCCCGGGGGATTTTTAATATACATAGGTATCTGTTAAGCACCATCGAAAGCATCTATAAACAAAAAAAATGACCCCGCCAATACATCGGCAGGGCCTATAGCTTGATCAAAAAGGGGGTAATAGGGTCATTATAGTCCCCCTTTCTTAAAACTAAATGATATGCACCTTAAAAACTCATTAATTTTCCAGCTTGGTGTTCTATCCTAATAATTCGTCCAGTATTCCGTGCCGCCCTGCGGCGTGGTTGGCATAGTTGATCGCCCTGTTTCTGGGCGTGTGCCCCTTTCCGTCGAAGGCCGCTCCCACCCTTCCAGCAAGACCACATGCTGAGTACTGGAGTTATTTTCCCATGTAATATAACGCTCCTGTTCCATATGCCGCAAAGCGGCTGTAATCTCGCTGTCCCTTTTCCCCGTTTTGACGGTCAATTCCGTCATCGTCGGCATATGGCGATGCTGGGCAAAATAGTTATACAAAATCCGTAACAGCTTTCGTTCCAAATCAGGCAACATTGTCTTCCCCCCACTATAAAGAACATATGTTCCCATTATAACACATAAAAATGCACCCTCCTACTGGAAGCTGCATTACTAACCCTGTAAACCTCTTTTTGGAGCTCAGCTTTATTTTTTCCAAATGCTCCACAACAGGTATCTTCTTGAGGTAAATCGGTACATGCTAATCAAATATGGTTAATACCAAATAAGAGACAGACCAAGGAGGGTATCGAATATGAAATTTCTATTGATCGTCATCATCGTCGTACTGGTTGTTGTATTGTTCATGAGAAGACGCAGATAAACGAAGACATCCCGTATTGTTGAAAAAAGGATACAAAAAGGGCTTTCGGCCAAAGACCAAAAGCCCTTTTTCATCTGAGGTTAAGCCTGAATTACGCCTTGTTCTTCTTGCTATATTTAATGAATGCAATCACAATCGTCACAGCATATAGTATTCCGCTGACTACCCAGGTTGTTAAAAAAGCCATGCCCAAACCGACATTAGCCCCCATCGTCGGGTGCTGCATTGCAGTAAATACCGAGCCCTGCATCATAAATATTGTACAAAATAAAACAACAGGCGCCAGAATAATTGTGCTTGCCGTCTTACGAGTGCCTGAGACCGCAATTACGCTCAGCGCAGCAATCACCAAAATCACCCAATATATAATCGCTTCCCACATCAAAGTGCTCACCGTCCGATCTTTTTTCTATCCATTCGTAAATGTCCCTTCTATTGTAACAGACGTCACACAGTGAACCAAGCCATAATTTGAAATAAAAAGGGGTAAACCCTGCCGGACAGGATCGGCGCTGTCCTGCTGTATTCTTTTACCACCACTAACTATTGGCTGTTAGCAGCAGGTGTTTTGCCAGAACCTTTGCGCACTATAGCCTTAACCTTGTCATGGGATACCCCCAAAGATTCCAGCGTATTCCCGGATTTGAGGCACCACGCCTCAATATCTCTCGCAAAACCGAAATCGGTTGCGGTAACCTCCAGCTTTTGTCCTTCTTCCAGTGCCTTAACAGCTTCATATACCTTGAGAATAGGACCCGGACATTGCAATCCACAGGCATCCAGCAGGGTTAGCTCTGTGTCGGGGTTTACGGCTTCTTCCGCAACTCTCGAAGGAACACCAGACCCGTCTTTAGCTTCCTCCTTCAATTCGCCCCCTGTAGGCAGATCATAATCAGAATCCCGTTCAGCCATAACTGAATACGTTTTGTAGCCACCATCAACGTTTCTCACCTGATAACCGTATTGGGTCAGCATTCGGGCCGCAATATAGCCCCGCAGCCCGACCTGGCAGGATACCGCGATCTCCAGATCACGAGGGATTTCTGACATCCGTTCTCTCAGCTCTGGCAAAGGAATATGGATAGAACCCGGAATGACTCCTGCCTGCAGCTCCACCTCATCCCTGACATCAATAATGACACCACCGTTGTGGTAAAAGTCATCGACTTCATGCCATTGCATCGTTTGAACCAGCCCATCCATGATATTCGAAGCCACATAACCAGCCATATTGACAGGATCTTTGGCCGAAGAATAAGGGGGAGCATAGGCAAGTTCGATATCAGCCAGCTCACGCACCTCCAAATGCCCACGCATGGCCGTCGCAATCACATCAATCCTTTTGTCTACTCCGTCGGCTCCAACGGCCTGTGCCCCGTATATCATTCCCGTCTCCGGGTTAAAGAGCAGCTTCATGGAAATTGGCGATGCCCCGGGATAATAACCCGCATGCGAACTGGGATGAATATGAACAGCCTTATAGGGAACGCCCAGCCGTAGCAATGTTTTTTCGTTATTGCCTGTCGATGCTGCGGTCAAGGCAAAGGTCTTAATCACGGACGTGCCGAGCGCGCCATCATAAGAAATGGCCTGACCGTTCATATGATCCGCCACCAAGCGCCCCTGCCGATTGGCTCCCCAGGCCAGCGATACCATGGTCGCAAACCCATGATTGCGGTCTTTGACCTGAATGGCGTCTCCTACCGCATAAATGGCCGGATCACTGGTTTGCAGTTGGGCGTTCACCTGAATAGCCCCGCGAAAACCAAGCTCCAATCCGCTTTGCTTTGCCAGTTCATTTTCGGGAACAACACCAATCGCCATAATAACCAAATCCGTCTGAAGCACACCTCCCGAAGCTAAAAGGAGCCGTGTGCCCTGATCTGCAAAAGCCGCGACCCCTTCCCTTAAGCGCACCTCCACTCCGTTCAGCTTCATATGCTGTTCTACCAGTCTAGCCATTTCAGGATCTAGCGGATTAAGCAATTGTTCTCCCTGGTCGATAATCGTTACCGCAAGTCCACGCTCCCGCAGATTCTCAGCCATTTCCAGCCCAATAAATCCACCGCCGATTACAGTAGCATGTCGCGGGTGCTTTTCATCTACATATGCCTTAATCACGTCCGTATCAGGAATATTTCTTAGCGTAAATAGATTAGTAGCTTCGTTTAATCCGGGAATATCCGGTATCATCGGCTTGGCCCCTGGGGACAAAACCACCAAGTCGTACGGCTGCTCCCCCATTGTTCCTGTCATTACATCACGGAAGCGGATGAGCTTCTGCTCCCGGTCTATTTCTGTTACTTCGGTAAATACCCGTACATCTATATTAAAACGGTCTCGAATCCCTTGAGGTGTCTGGAGGAACAGCTTCTCCCGCGCACGGATCGTCTCGCCAATATAGTAAGGAAGTCCACAGTTTGCAAAAGAAACATGCTCTCCGCGTTCAAACATTATAATCTCGTCTTCCTCATTCCATCTACGCAATCTTGCCGCCGCAGAAGCTCCACCTGCTACCCCGCCAATAATAACTATTTTTCTGCTCATTTCTTCCTCTCCTCATATACCCTATGGGGTATAATATATACCTGTGTGGGTATATTGTCAACGCTATTTCTTCATGACATGGACGCAAAAAAGGCGGAGGTTGCCCCCCACCTGATTAACCACAGACCGTAAACCAATCTGGGTTGGAAAAACCACTTAAATCCTGCACAAATGCTCTGTCATACTCGGCTTAACAAGCCAACGCCGCTTGCTCACTTAACTACTGCTGGCTGGCCGCGATCGCCTGCTCCAAATCGTACAAAATATCGTCTATCGCTTCCGTCCCGACGGACAAACGCAGCAGCTCTGGCTTGACTCCGGCAGCAACCTGTTCCTCCGCATTCAACTGTTGATGGGTTGTGCTCGCCGGATGAATGATCAGAGATTTGGAATCGCCCACATTCGCCAAATGGGAAAATAGCTTCACATTTTCAATCAGCTTGCTTCCCGCCTGACTGCCGCCTTTAATGCCGAAGGTCAGGATCGCCCCTTGCCCTTTCGGCAAGTATTTTTGGGCTAATTCGTAGGATGGATGGCTTGGCAATCCGGTGTAGCTGACCCATTCCACATCCTTGTGGCTTTCGAGATATTGCGCTACCTTCAAAGCATTCTGGCTATGTCTTTCCAGCCGCAGATGGAGTGTCTCCAGGCCCTGAAGCAGCAGCCATGAGTTGAACGGTGAAATAGCTGCTCCCAGGTCACGCAACAGTTGTACCCGCGCCTTGATAATATACGCAATAGGCCCTACCGCCTCGGTGTACACAACCCCGTGATAGCTCGGGTCCAGCTCGGTCAGTCCAGGGAAACGGCCACTTGCTTCCCAGTCAAACTTGCCACTGTCCACGATCACCCCACCGATGGACGTACCGTGTCCGCCAATAAACTTCGTTGCAGAATGCACGACAATATCCGCTCCATATTCGATAGGACGCAATAAGTACGGGCTTGGGAACGTGTTATCCACAATCAACGGAATACCGTATTCATGCGCAATCGCTGCCACAGCTTCCACATCCAGCACATTGCCCTGCGGATTGCCAATCGTCTCGGCAAATAACGCCTTCGTTTTATCCGTAATGGCTTTACGGAAGTTCTCCGGGTCATCCGAATCCACAAAATGCACCTTAATGCCCAGCTTCGGCAGCGTCGTGGAAAACAAATTATATGTACCGCCATACAGACTGGATGCCGACACAATTTCATCCCCTGCTCCCGCAATGTTCAGGATGGAAAAGGAAATGGCTGCTGCTCCCGAAGCCGTTGCCAACGCGCCAGCCCCTCCCTCCAGAGCTGCGATCCGCTGCTCGAACACATCCGTGGTCGGATTCATCATACGCGTATAAATGTTACCGAACTCTTTTAGCGAAAACAAATCAGCCGCATGCTCGGCATCCCGAAATCCAAACGAGGTGGTTTGATATAACGGAACGGCGCGGGCAAAGGTAGTAGGATCAATTTGTTGTCCGGCATGGACAGCGAGAGTTTCGAATGACAGCTTGCGTTCTTCTGACATGGTTTTTTCCTCCCTTGTTATACGTGCTGTAATGCGCAATCATGGATGATTTTTTCAATCATTCTCGCATAAAAAGAACGATTTGGGAAGATAATTCTCATTATTCAGGTAGGAAATTATTAAAATGTTCAATTCGACCCCCAAGGAATAACTCTTAGTCCCGGCCAATTGGCCATCCATCTTTGTACCTTGTTATTGTATATCTCTTGGGTTATCTGGACTTTATTAGCCCTCACGATCAACCCAAACAGATCATTTAATCCGAAAGGGGCGTAAACTTTCCAAGCTCCGCTCTCTGTCCTTCGCACGCCTAAGGCCGTAGCAGTCGTAGGCCACGTATTGATAGCTTCCTCCAGAGAGTTATACGGTTGGATCGTATAGCCAAAATGCTGTTCATACCACAAGTGAACGCGCGCCTGATTTTTAATATCCAGACGGACAGGCATATCCATATCTCCAAACTGTTCCCTGACGTTATGGATCACCTCGCATTCTTTGTCATACGATACGTCGGCATCATAATACACAAAATCAACATCGTTAATCCCATGTTGAAGGGGCAAGCCGAGCAAATGGTTCCAGACACTTTGCGCAATACACCCAGCACCTACGTAGTAATGCTCTATTTCTAGATCAACTGCTTTCTGCAACACTGCATCCAGCATAGGGTTTGACTCTATAATCCGGGTTAGACCATCCATCTGAACAGCAAGATCCTGATTATAAACAGAGAAATTGGTTTTCAACTTGTACCCTCCATTTTCTGAAAATAAATGCCTCATCAGGGTTTACTTACATTTCATTATATCATCAGGTTTCAGACCGGAAGGTTTTGCCCAACTGCTCACCAAGGCCGAAATAATGGCGGAAGTTGTAGATGAGCGGGCTCCACTTTGCCGGATCAATGTGGTTATCACCGAGGATCATATCCTGATGAACATGCACCTGTATGGCTTGGGTTTCGACGATTGCAAAATAAGGAGAATGATCAGGAATCCGTACCTCCTTCACCTTGGCTTCGATTTGAATAGGACATTCCCTAATTCGAGCGGGCTTGACCACATTAGAGTCAATCGAAGTTAGTCCGCTAATCTCATACTTATCTTTATGGTAAGTAAACCCATTTTGTTGCTTATCCTCCGGTACGGGGTTTTTGCCCGTGTAGGGGGCCAACCGCTCCACATGCTCCCATAAGGCAGGTCCAGGAACGTTAATCACACATTCGGGATGCCGCTTCATATTTTCAAATGCTTTTCCGCCTATACCAATGCCTAATACCACACAATCCCCTAATGCCCATGAAGAGGAAATGGGACTAATATTGGTCGTTCCATCCTCATTCAGCGTGTTGAGTAATACCACAGGGGTTCCGTAATATAAAATGCTAGGGTTAATCGTTTTAACGTCTGGGCTGTGATTCATTTGATTCATTTGGTCCATTATCCCTTCTCCTTCTGTTCAGATCTCCCTCCTTATTGTAGAATATAAATATTTCAATCTTCATCGAAGTATGGAATACAAAGGGGGATAACCACACAATGAGTGCCAAATCAAATGTAGCCATGATCGCTTCTCTCGTCAGCGAGCCTTCCCGCGCAGCCATCTTAACCGCCTTATTAGACGGCAGATTTCATACGGCAAGCGAGCTGGCCCATATGGCAGGCATCAAACCGCAAACCGCCAGCTTCCATTTGGCTAAAATGACCGAGGCTCAAGTCGTTACTGTGGAGAAACAAGGGCGGCACCGTTACTACGGCATTCAAAACCCCGAAGTTGCCCGGGTGATGGAGTCATTTTTATCCATAGCCCCGCCTGTTCCAATCAAGTCATTCAAACATGCCTCCGAAGACGAAGCCATACGTCAAGCAAGAACTTGCTACGATCATCTGGCAGGTCATCTAGGCGTACAGCTAACGGCTTCTCTCATTCAAAAAGATTACATTTCGGATGAGCGGGACGGGTTCTCTGTTACCGAAAAAGGGAGGGCGTTCTTTGCAGACTTCCAGATTGACCTTGAAGCAACGAAAAAAAAGCGCCGCTCCTTCTCACATAAATGCATGGATTGGAGTGAACGACGCCACCATCTGGCCGGAGCCTTGGGGAATGCTCTTTTGGACAGATTATTCGAATTAAACTGGATTCAACGTCTGCCCAAAACCCGAGCGATCCACATTACAATAGACGGTGAAAGAGGTTTTAAAGAGGTGTTTTCGATAGAAATCATGAAGGATAACTCTGAATTGTAGTCCTTTACTGAGCGTATATCCGTTTACGTTGCTCTTCCACAAGCTGAGTCAGTTCAGGAGTAGCATATCCGGCAGGGTAGAAGGCTTTATATTTGATATGATAGGCAAGATTTCTCGTTGATCCGTCTTTCATTTCAATCTGGAGATAGTAGCTATTCCCGGCCAAACTGTTGGTCTGCTTGTACATTTGGTCAAATGGAACGTAGTTCAGTTTAGGATAGGCTTCGGCAAATGTGGCAATCGCCTGGGGTGTGAAATCTTTCAACTCGGTCCCGTCATTGCCGCTGACAAAGCGAACGACTGCTATTTTTCCCGAGATATCCAGCAAATCATTAATAGTCTTGGCCGAAGGGTTATGCGTCGCTTCATACAATATATCCCCAGCAAATAATCTGGCAGATTGGGCGTATCCTTTCACTTCATAGAGTTCTGTACCGATCTCCAGCAAAGTAGCATCCCCGTCCTTCATTACATAACCCGGGCAAGCATAATCTGCCATGCGATATAAAATTGCGCCAACTTTCTCCCCTTTGTGCAAGTTACTATTGTCGTTCTCATAGCTCGCCCTATAGGTAACGCCATTCCATTTTGCTAAAGATGCGTAATCAATAGTTACATTTGAACACTCTTTTTCGTGCTTATCCGATGGCCCCACTTGTGTGGATTCTACAGACGATTTTTCATGTTCCTCGTCCTTCGCTGGCGTGCAGCCGGATAATAGTAACACTACGGTACAAGCTACTGCTATAGTTCGTCTAAACAACGTGAAGCTGTTCATTGATCATCCCCCCTGAATACTCAGACGGGTTCACATCCCGAATAGTTACTAACCACTGGACTGAGACAGCCATTGCAGCACACGGGAAGCACAAACAAAAGGTGTTTCTCTTCCCAGTAAATTTGGACAAATGACGTCAACCGATCTCTAAGGCCCTTCTGGACAAAGCTGGGTAAATGTAAAAAAATAATCACAAGGAGACTATAACAATGCCCATTAAATATGGCGTGCTAAAAGCAATTCCTAAAAAATTCAAATTAGGAAAACATAATCAGCATCTAGAAGTGCTCATGGAAGTATCGCATAGCAAAGAAAAGTTTAGATTAGCAATTAATATCCAATCACAAGCTTGGCCGTCAGAAGTTCTTTATTTGATTGGCGAAAATTTTAACTCCTCGCAAATCACTCATCTGCAAGGTATGGAAGAAGGCGTCACTGGAATCAATAAAAACAATCGGGAAATTGCATTGGATTATGTCAGGGGCGGTCTGTTTGATCCTAAACAAATGACACCGCTCCCAAATATTAAACCTGGTCCCGACAACGATTTATACGAAAAGTTAACAGACTATGTTCAAAAAGCCATTGATGAAGAAGCCGTTATATATGCTTATGGAGAACGATTTGGCCTTTTCATTTCCTGAAAACCTATGCATTCAAAAGGCCCCGTTGCTAAATGACGACCTCTCATAACGGTTTAATTATTTATGCTACATAGCAGCAATTGCACATCAGTGCATGATTTCTTCCTTGTTCACCTTAACACCTGATAAAGATTGATCAAACATATCGAGTATAAAAAGGAAGCGCTCAGCTTCACGAAATACATGATCGGCTAATAAAGGATGGATAACGCTCTTTATTCGGCATTCGTCGATTAAATCACGCGCTGTTTTCTTAAAATCACGCAAGGACTTAACAGAGACACGGTTTTCATCCACAAATTGACTTAGGAGTGGAACGGTCTGTGACTGTGGCCGCATATGACTTAAATCAATCGCTTGAAACATCAGCGTATCGAAATCATTACTAAACTCTCTAGCTTGTTCAACCAGTTTACGTTCGGATGGATCAAGCAAATGACCTATAAATTTTGCGTGGTCGGCCATGATTTTCAAGAAAAATACATTTTCATCAATAATTGCATCGGGTAATGGTTCGAGCTTCCCTGAATTGAGTTCCTCTAAACGGTTTCTGAAATAATTCGCTTCCCGGCTCACATGATCTACCAGTAAAGGGAAATTGGTTTGTCCGGGAAGCTTGCATTGCAATATAAGGCCCAATACCATTCTCTTAAACGCCCAAATATTCGTCGCCGCATTCCGGACCTCCGCATTAAACTCTTTGATTGTGTGAGGGTCTGTATTGATATTAAAATCGTGGGATCTTCTCTCAATATCCTCAAAAATAGCGTAAAACTGATTGGCTTCTGTAATGAGTTGAGTATCTTCAGCTCTAAAACCTAACCCCAGAAAAAATGAATGCTCCTTCATGATCCTGGACCAAAATCGTATCTCATCTAATGAGCGTGCAACGAATGCATCCAATCATATCCCTCCTCTATGTGAGCAAAAAGCACTTACTTAGTCATATGGAATATGCCTTGTCATTATGTATATCGAATCCCACGTCTAATACTAATCTAATTCCGAGGTTGCCCTGTTGAGACTCGTATCCCTGTTCCCTTATGTAAGAGAAATATTCAGTAGTTCATCTAAAAGCTTTTCGCATAAAGAAAAACCCTACTGATACAAAATAACCCCATATTGGCTATAAACCGGCGGAGTTATTAGATCATCATCCTGGGTCTTCTCCTGATACAAGGTCTATTCGAAATTCAAGCTGTTCTCGCATAAAAATTTTACCCACTGTCTTAACTGATTCTGGCTTAATCTCCTCTACTACTCCTCCATAATCCTCAAATGCCACACGTAATTCCTCATCAATGGATACAACGTATACATGCGCCTGGACCAAAGCAGTTCCAAACAGCTCCCTGTCTGTCTTCAATACTTTATATGTGTGTTTCACAACGATCACCTCAAATATTCCATTCTGTGAACCATATATGGATTCCTTCTGCCATAAACAATTTCTGTGCATGTTCCCCTGTTCCTTTCGAGATTCAATTAGATCTCTCCTTGGACTACTGTGATCCAATAGAGCATCAAGTGTCGTACCCTCGACCCACAGCATACAGAAAAATACAACCTAGTTTCATCCAATCAAATGACTAATGCCTTATACTTTCGACGACTTATGTTCCCCCGAAACAAATTAAAATTCCATAATAATACTCATATTTGAATATATATCATTTAATGTTTGGACAATTATCCCAATCTAATTCTATAATTCAGTTGTCACTACATATATTAGGAGGAAGTCATGAAAAATATCATATTCAAAAAACTAGGAACTATGATGTTAGCTCTACTCATTGGGGTTTCGGTGTTTTCATTGTTCCCTGCCGTTACAAAAGCTGAGACTACAAATGTAACTTGGAAAAACGGGTCTGTAGTAACTTCTCTCGATGGGATAGGAACAAGCGACAGAGCGACAGTGGGGAAAACAAATGGGAAATGGTATTGGGAAGTAAAGGTAAGCAATATTGCTTCATTCGTAGGAATAACAGGTGAATCAGACCGACAGTATCAAGCGATTTATGGAGCGGGTGGTCAAATTTGGAATAACATCACATCACCAGTAGCGGTAGGTTACAATTCTGGTTTTGGAGTTGGTTACGTTATCGGCATTGCATTGGACTTAGATAACGATAAAATTATTTGGTACAGGAATGGGGTTTCCTCTGGAGCTAATTCCATTAAACCATCTGAACTAGAGGGATCCCAAATTTTCCCTGTAATTTTAAGTGGAACTGCTCAGAAAATAGGTTTTGAAGCTAATTTTGGAGCAAGCGATTTTAAATATCCTATTCCTGAAGGATTTTTACCTTATCAAGCTACGGGCGGATCTACAACACCTGATCCATCTACAACACCTAATCCATCTACAACACCTGATCCGTCTACAACACCTGATCCGTCTACAAAGCCTGATCCGTCTACAAAGCCTGATCCGTCTACAAAGCCTGATCCATCTACAAAGCCTGATCCGTCGGATACAGATGGCACCTCCCAACCAACTGGTGACCGTGCAATTCTGACTGTAACGATGGACAATGGATTGAATAAGGAATTTGATCTGAGTAAAAAAGAACTGAGTGCCTTCATCGCTTGGTATGATGCTAAAGATGCCGGCAGAGGAGTTTCATTCTTTGCCATTGATAAGCACAATAATAACAAAGGTCCATTTAGCAATCGCAAAGACTACGTAATATTCAACAAAATCCTTACTTTCGAAGTAAGCGAATACTCAACTAAATAAACAGCAAGAAGGACTCTATCTGGCTATATGCCTTTGGAGTCCTATTTTACATTCACTAGACTAAAGGGTAGAAGATTGTCCAAAATCACGAATAAGCGCGGCTTCCAAAAAGCTTGGAAGCCGCGCTGTGCTTGAGTTTCATAGAATGCTGGTGAAGGGAATTGAATCCCCGGCCTACGCATTACGAGTGCGTCGAAATAGAGTTTTAATAGGTTTTAAAAGGGGCCTATAGCCTGCACTATCAAGAATAAGGTTCCTACTGGTAGTGTAGATATCCGTATTTCGGTAGAAGATTTGGTAGAAGAAAAGTCGTGATAAAATGTGCGAAGTACCCTGCCGTAACGAATAGGGTACTTCGCTTTATTTAGAGTATTCACTTACTTCAAACGTGAGTATCCGATCATACAGCATGTAGTCCTTTCGGCTGCTGAATGGGCCTTTATTATTGTCATGCTTATTGATGGCATATGAAGCCGATCCAGTTCCAGCCTGTTTGCCTTCATACCAGGCAATAAAGTCATTGACTTCTCTCATACTCATGTCGAATTCTTTTTCTAAGCCGGTTGTCATTACAAAACAAAATAAAAATCACCATATCTATAACAGTAAAGCACCTTACTATGCTCTAAAATTTAAATCCACTATTAAACTTATATTTGAATATATACAAATTATTGTTTGGACCTGTATATCAAAATAATAGTATTCTATCTTATGCAAATAAATAATAAAGGAGAATATATGTGAGAATTTTCAAGAAAATATTTGTTTCCGCGTTACTGAGTCTATTGTTATTCCTAAGTGTAAACCAAAGCATTACTTTTGCTGCGTCAGTTGGTGACCCTCTTAATGAACCAGAAGCAGGGTGGACTCGTTATAATTATAATGATGCGAATATTACGTACCTCGGAGGAAAGTGGTTCAAAGGTACTAGGCCAACAACTTGGAATTCACCATATCAAGCCTCTGGAACTTCCCTCAAAGTTAATTTTACGGGAACTAAATTGAGATTCATATCTACCACATGGGAAACAGGTTCAACTAGTATTGATGTTTTTATAGACGGTGTTAAAGTTGATAATTTTTCACTGAGAGGTGAAAGTACAACAGCGACTAAAATTATGTATGAGAAATTAGGATTAGCTCAAGGAGAACACTCTGTAGAATTTGTGAACAATACAAATTATTATTTATATCTTTATTCAATTGATACGGATGGTCCGCTGAAGCCTTTCAATTTAATCAAAAGCGGATCACAACCCGGAACCGAACAACCCGGAACCGAACAACCTGGAACTCAACAACCAGCACAACCAACTGGTGACCGCGCTATTCTGACTGTAACAATGGACAATGGATTTGATAAGGAATTTGATTTGAGCAAAAAAGAACTGAGTGCCTTTATCGCTTGGTATGACGCTAAAGATGCTGGCAGAGGCGCTTCATTCTTTGCCATTGACAAGCACAATAATAACAAAGGTCCTTTCAGCAATCGTAAGGACTACGTAATCTTCAACAAAATCCTTACATTTGAAGTAAGCGAGTATTCAACTAAATAAACAATAAGAAGGACTCCATACTGGTTACATACCAGCGGAGTCCTTTTTCACATCTACTCTAAATTCAAACTGCTTACGCAAGAAATAAGATCCGTTAATCTTGATGGCTTCCGGTGTAATCTTCTCCACTTCTCCACCGTAGTCCACAATATCTATCAGCTCCTCTCCCAACGGCTGAACAATATATACTCTTACCTGGCTTAATGCAGCTGCAAACAGTTCTATATCCGATTTTAACACTTTATATGTATGGTTGATATTGATCACCTCAGTAACTCATTCGGTGTATGGTGGGAAATCCCTGCTAACGTAAAAACACCCCACTAGCTTAGCCAGTAGGGTGTCACCGATGCTTTCGGAATGCACAACGGAGCTTCCATATGTGTTGTTATTAGTATAATTGAGAATAAGAGTATTTGTAATTAAGTACAAGATCATTATTATAGCCTTTAAATTAAACTCTAATACACATTGTGCAGTCAAATAATCAAATTTCCCATGAATATTATACTCAAGGGATCCCAATATTATTATTGCAATATAAAATTCTGCAAAAGGAGAACATACAGTGGAAATTACAAATTTTATT
The DNA here is from genome assembly GCF_000520815.1 of Paenibacillus maysiensis. Classification (GTDB taxonomy): domain Bacteria; phylum Bacillota; class Bacilli; order Paenibacillales; family Paenibacillaceae; genus Paenibacillus; species Paenibacillus maysiensis. Next base: position 18,022 of record NZ_ASRY01000072.1, read on the forward strand.
GCATTTAGGACAGCAGGTACTATTACTGTTTTGGTTACAGCTAATTTGCCAAGATCATGTGACAGCGCAAGAATTGTTGATAAATATCCTGGAGGTAATATCCAATATTTTGTAGATCCAGGGGAAGCACAAGTATTCATTGAATACAACTCTCCTCCTGAAATGTGTCCAACTGTTGTCGTTCCGTGGATAGGCCAGGTACAAATTCATGATGATTATCATGAAGAGGTTAGACTATTCATCAACCATGTTCCAATCACTTTGGCTGAGGTAATTGATGCAACACCTCATCAACAACCATCTTTCCAGACATTTCATCCTCTTGCTACACGGTAGCCATGCTTCGCCACCCCCTTCAACTTTAAAGGGGGTGGCTTTTTACTAAATACTTATTAGCTGTTTCGGCTAATGGAAAAATTGGTAAACTAGGTCTTGTCTACTTCCACATCGTCAATTATTGCCTTAGCATCCACATAAGCCTCGGCCAGAATGTAAGCAATCACTGCACCAAACGCACCGATTACGCCAGTCACTTGAATAACCGTGTCGTTACTGGCTCCAAATGCAGTAAGCAAGCTCGTTATCAGCGCGGCCAACAACGCCCAAAACTTACGCGAAGACAATTTCCGTTTCCAGTCGTTCATTATGCAATGCCCCCCTTCTTGAATAATCCCGACCGGTCAAGTAATGTGATCAGACGATAAAAGTCGTAGCTGCCGTCATTTGCCATGTCAAGCACTCCAGCACCTTTGGCGTTAATGCAGGCTTGTTCTGCCCACGCGGGTACTTTCGACAGCTTCGTTGCAGACTCCAGCACCTTAATACGGTCAGCCTGCTTCTGTACGGTGTTTTGTAACGCCTTAAATGCTGCTTTTTCTTCTGCTGTCATTTCCTCATCCTCCATATTTAATTTGTTCAATCTGGCCAACACAGCATTAAGCTGCGTCTGAGTTGGGCGCTTGCCCGCCCGGAATTGAGCTGTCGTAATTCCGAAGACCATCTGTAGGTGGGGCATATCTTTAAAACTCCCCCAATCACCCCCCCACTCAAGCCCAAGCTTCTTAGCTTCCTCAACGACCTCACTCCAGTCGGGCAATGAATCCTTATCATCATCGCGTAACGTGTCCCAGCTCACTGTTCGGCCATCTCGGAGCAACAGCGCAAAGTCAGCGGCGAACCCAAAATTATGATTGCTATATCCGCCTTGTGCTTTCGTCACGACTTGTCCTGGCTTTGTGCGACCTTGAGCATACAAAGCATCCTGCTCCGCATACGTCCGCAAGCCTTGGGTAATTAGCACCCAGACTCCTCGCGCATAGCAACGTTCAATCAGTTTTTCTAAAACCAGCTCAAAAACTGGATGAAGCCCTATCAAGCGTTTATCAGATTTTTTCTTTAGTTGTTCCAGCGTCAGCATCCTTGCCATCTCCTTTCTCGTTTAACTGCTGTAAAAAACTTTTAAGCTTAAACGGTAACGGAATGCCCATTGTGCCCAAATTCTCTACCACAGACAACCCCTCCCGCCCCACATAAAAGTAAATGGCGGCTGTGCGGAATATCGGTGTGCCTGGCTGTATCCAATCATCGATTTGTGCGGCTAATCCCACCACAAGCAAGACCGTAATTTTGCGAATGCCGCCCCAAAACATCACGTCGCTATTGACGCTTTTCGTTTTTAAGGCTCCCAACACACCAAAAACATAATCAATCGCCATCATTATAAGCAGCACGCGAATGGACTTATCCCACCCACCCAAAAAAGTGACCACCAGTCCAACAAGCGCAGACCATCCCCCTGCCGCTGCTTCCTTTTCTGACGCACCGGCGATAGCGGTCCATACGGTGCTGCCAAACATTTTAATTTGGCTCACTACCTTTTCCCCCTTAAAAAATAAAGCCCCAGACCACTCCGAGGGCAAAAAAATAGCGCATCCGATTGGATACGCCCTTTACGCTTCTAATTCTGTTGATTGTTCTGCCGCCTGTATAGCTGCTGGAGTCACATGCGCAGGCTCAGTAATGCCCAAGTCTGCTTTAACCTGATCCTGCAATCCTACTGGTACATCCTCAATTGTACGACGGCCAGCAAGGATAAGATGTACAAGTGTCGTCGCGAAAGCTTTTTTAATCTGCTCATTCATGCTATCACCTCCCCTCATGAGCTGCGTGAGAATAAAAAATAGAACCCGCTCCCAGATTCTACGTAACATTGCTTTGTTCCATAACGATCTGGATAAGCCCGGCTATGGCTTCTTTGTTGTCCAAATCGGATTGCTGAAGCTCCGCCACCTGATCGGACAAAGGCTTCTGAGGCACAGGGACTGGATCATCGGGTTTATCTGTTGGAAAAGTAAAAAGCATACTCTGTGTGGCTGGATCTACTCGATAAGCAATGGCCAGAGCGAAGTCCTCTGTGTGTTGCCCATATTCCAACTGCAAAACGCCTACTTGCTCCCTGTCCAAGGCTTTTATTTCAGGATAAAAACCGAAATCATCATCGACCGTCGATTCAATTACATCTCCCTGCGCTTCTCCACGAATCAAGAGGACTTCCCCTGTAGTTTTCCGATAAAAAATACGTCTTCCAAATTTAGTCATCCTTTTCTCCTCCTTATTCGATTGCCCACCATAAAGATATTCCCGCTTCATATCTGCGAGGTGCTCCGCTATAGATTCCAGACTTGACAAATACAGTTACAGTGGTACCCGACAAACTGACCGTTATACTCCCGTTTGTATTGCTGATGTCTCCTTGTGCATCCGACGCTACCGTTATAAGACCTGACGGCAACGAAAACTGATTCCATCCACTGCTCATCGAAATTATAGCGTAGACGGATGCTGATACCCGAATGAACAACCTACCTATATTAAATCCTGTGGGTAGCTGGAATGTCCTTGTCATGACGGCTGGTAGAGCTGCAGTTTGTCCCCCATCAGGCTCACCGTTAATCGACAGATTTAAATTGCCGTTAGCATACTTTTTAACTGGCATATTGTTTAATGAGGCGACTATTTGATCGGCAGTCATATCAGTATTGGCGCTTCCTCCCTTGCCGTTGATCGCGCCTACAATTTTATTTTTAAGATCAACGGCTTGCGTAAAAGCCTGGTCTGCCCGACTGTAAGCTTCATTCGCTCGATCATTCGCAGCTTTTACCGCACTAGGCGTAGCTGCCTGATCTGTAGCTGTGCTGCCGGTAGAGGTATTAAGCTGCACAATCCCTCTCGTCTGTGTTGACGCTGAAGGCAAATCCGATGCAGGATGTGTATGTGCCTTGGGAGCTGCATACTGCTCCGTATACTTCTTGGCGTTGCCCTCTGCTGCATTCCATGTTGCTTGTTTGGCGGCTGTGACGTGAAGGTCAGTATCAGCAGCATGATTGTCCAGAGCTTTCTTGGATGCAATGTCATTCCCAGCCGGATCAGTTTTGATGCTTTCCAATTGGGCGGCCAACGCTTGGTCATTTTCATAAAGCGTATCAATCGGTACATTCAGAACATCTGCATGCCCTTGGTCTGTGGTAACAAAACGCCTCGGTTGCTTTATTGTCATAACCCCTCTCCCTCCCTATCAGTAAATGTCATCAATTTCAAAGATAAATTCCATATCGCTGTCCTTGATCTTATTCGTCATGGTTCGTACGGCCGTCAGCTTCCCGGCTGAATCTACCAATGCCAGCTCATTAATTGTTTTCCCGGCTAGTTCAGTTTCAGCCAGTGAGCAGACGTACCGGATAGTGGCCGGGGCAATGAATTCATAACTGGTAATATCCTTTTGCAGCAACTCCGCTTTTAAAGCCTGCTCAGTACCATCCAACGGCAGCGGCTTGCCTTCTGTGTCCACTCCACCGCTACCGAATGCCATTTTGACCACCTTCGTTAGTGCGCCACCCTCTGCCCGCGCTCGGGCCATCTGCTCCCTGGCGTATGCTGTTGTGATGGTTAAAATCTGATCTGCCATAATGCCCTCCTATATAGTAGAGATTTTTTCTGTGGAGCTGAGCAACCTGCTGCCATCTAGCGGAACACTTCCGTTCAACAGCCAATAGTTCTGCCGAACCTTTACAATGCCTTCCTGTCGGTTCTGGATCGGATGGTTCACCTTCAGCTCCAATCGGTTCCGATATCGTTGGCGTTCATCGGTCCATCCCGACAAGGATGCAGCACCGTTCAATAACTCAATACCATCCAAATACCAAGGGCGTCCCCCGAAAAAACGAACACGGAAGCGAAAATGAATATGAGAATGGATCTGGAATGCATGATGAAAGTCAATATGAATCGAGGGCAGAGCCTTGTTTATGTGAACAGGCCGAATGTACTCAAAATCCTCCATTAAGCTTTTAATATCTAAAGCCGAATCGACTGAGTAAACAAAACGAATTTGCTTGGTGAGAAAATCCTCTTGGACGTCTAACAGATTTCCGTACTTCCTGCCGATCAATCGTAGCGTGGGCAGCGTAAATGGCCGCTTGGCCCAACGTTTACGACGTATAGCTTCACGGCGCTGCTCCAGTGTCCCAATCTGCTCCTGTCGGAAGTATATCCACTCCCATATCGGTAGCGACCAAGTAGCCCGTTGTAAGATAAACTGGTTGCCTAGATCGTCAATCGACTTTTCTCGGTCATCTACGACCAGCTCCATAACGCCAAAATGCCGCTCGGCCATGTCGATTTCGTACATGTGCGGCGGCAGCATTTCGCGATATCGCAGAGGTATCATGTCAGGATCACCTCAATATTCAAAACAGATGTGGCCGGAACCTCAATGTCTTCGGTGGCTCCATTAAGCGTAAGGCTTTCGTAATCCTCCACGCCCTTAACAAGTAGGGCTGCACCGACGTAATTATAAACAAGCTTTGTACGGCCAAGGGCATACTCAGCAATTCGCTGCCTGATCGGTTCCACCAGTTCGGCAAGCGGGAGGACCGTGTTTAGCTTCGCCTCCACACGAAGCGTAAACACTGGAGCAGGATGCACTTCAAGATCGTGGCCACCAATCCGCTTGGTTTCCCACATATCTGCTTTAACCTTAGCAGCAAATTCTTCTGTTACAGGTTTACCCTGCAGGTCAGTCAAATACAAGTCTATGGACACGTCACTGCGAGCCTTCTCCACGGCCACAGCACCACCGACGCCCTCCAGTTCCTTCGCCCAGGTCTCATAATCCTTACGCCGCCCACTGCCTTCCTCCGTGAAGGCACGCTCCAGCATCCGCATACGGTACGTATCATCGTCCTCACCCACTTTACGGGGCATTCCGTCCGACCAGCCATGACCATCCAGAAACTCGCCATCTGCCCAAATGGGAAAAGCCTGAAGGAAAGCGTACGTTAACAGCTCCATTTGCTCTGAAACTTCCATAGCGATGGGATACCATAAATCATAAAAATACTCTCCCGGATCCGTCGGGGGTGGAGGTAGACCGCGTTCTTGTGCCAATGTAATCGCCCGGTTGACCCATCGGCGGTAAACTTCCTCTGGGGTTTCCTCCAAAATTGCCATCGGTGGCAGTGCCGGCAAATCCGTTAATTTAACATTCACAGTTCAATCGCCTCCTCCAGCTCCGTTTCTCCTGCAAGACCAGTTAATTTAATCCGTAAATGCATGTTCTGGCCGTCTCGCTCCATAGACAGCACCTCGGATTGAGAGATTTCAGCATGTGCAGTCAGCGCTTCCTCAATATCCCGTTTGATCTCGACATCCTCCCAGTTGGCCCACTCAGACCGTTCCACACCTATTTCCTCATCGTATACAACATACTGGAAACGCTCTGTATTGAGGATTTTGAGCGCTGTCTGCACCAAGTATTCACCATACGTAGCTGTCTTTTTGGGACGGCCATCGTCGGTGGTTGCCATCTGCCGCGTGCGATAGTCGATCACGTACGTCCATTTGGTTTCAGATGCTACGGTTTCGGTCAGCTCCACCTCGTCCAATGCGGAAAAGTCTATATCCGGAAATAACGTTTCATCGTCAGCCACCAGCGCCCACATCCTTCCCGTGGACGTAGTACCGCTGTCCGCTCAGCCTGGAGACAATCAGCCGATCACCGACCTGCAAAGGGCTGGGAATAACCAACTTGCCACGTAATGAGCTGCGTGGGGCCTGCTTGTAAGGCTCCCCTGTCTCGTATACCACCCCGTTAGCCAATACGCCTGTAACGCTGCCTTTGGCTTCATCGCCCTCCAGATATTCAGCAGCTATGAAATCGGCTTTGACTTCCCGGTCTAACAGATAGTCAGCGAAGACTAGCTTGTCCGCCGGATAAGGGGCCAGGTCACCATCCACCTCTATTGACGGGCTACCGGGCCAGCTCAGCAGTGTGGCCCTCTCTGTGTCTCGCGCATCGATGTCGTCTTTGGTCTTTTCACGCAGCTTCCTGAGTGCATCTTGAAGCATGCTATTCCCTCCTCTCCAGTTCCAACGTGACTGTGTACATTCCGTTTTTATAACTACTATCCGCCGTCACTACAATCCATTTAGAGGTATGGTCCGTCTTGGTGAGAACGAGCCAGCCAGAGCGCAAGCCAGACAGCGTATGGTCTTCATGTCGAACGGTAATCTTCTTGATCTGCTTGGCGGTAGAAAGAACTTTCAGCCGCTGTGTTGCGATGATCTCCGGCTTTTCATCCTCACCAACCTCGATGATCTCTTCCATTCGACCCATCGCCTTCACCGCACCCGCTGCCGTTTTGGTAACAGCAGAAGCGATCTTGTCGTCTTTCCATTTCTGCGCGGTCACGACTGTGTAGGTGTCTTCGATGCTGTATCCAGCAGTGCTGGAGGTCATTTGTTCAGGTACAAAAATAGGGACCTTGTTATTGGTCCCCTCTCGCATCACTTGCAGATAAAAGCTCTTTTCCGTCCGAATAACATCCACATAATATCGGTAGCCGCTACGCTCATATGCCTTTTGCAGCACATCAAGAACGATCTCTGAATGTGCCATCGTCCCATATCGTTCGTCCAAGCTGAATCCCAAAGAAGGACAGCGGAAGTCAATGCCGGTCGTCTTAATGTAACGTTGCAGCTCCGCTCCAGCTTCGCCTTTAAGATAAGGCCGCGTCCCCTTGTTCTTGCTCAAATACCAGCCAATCTCCCGCGCTTCTAAATCCCAAGCGTTTGTAAATTCATCCTGCTCATATTTGATGATCGGGCCGTGGAAAAACTGGTTCTTGTGATGAAACAGAGACTTGCCGACCTTGAACGAAAAGCACATCAGCATACCGGCTACCTTGATGGAGGTTGCATTGCGAAGCCGCACCGTGGCACTACGGGCGATCTCATCACGGACGGAAGACCAGGAGACTTCCTCAATTGCATCCGTCAACATCTGCCGGGCATTCTCCTTCCCGTATACAACCGCGAAACCGTCCATCATACATCACTTCCCTTTCGCTTTGGAAACCTTGTCCGAAATTCGCTTTTTAGAGCCAGTATAATCAAACGATCCTTTGGCGTTGGGGTTCTCCTTGGCCTTTTTGCTCTTGTCTCCGGCCTTCTTTTTTTTCTTATCCTTTTTTTTATCATTCTTTTTGTCCTTCTTGCCCGTAGTATTAGGGCGACTTTTGGACGATTTGGTAATAACCGTACCTGGCTTGAGAACCTGCTTAGAGTTGGAGTAAGAAACGATTTTAACAGGCTTATACTCTACAAAAGAGTACGTCACATGTAGATTGGCCTGACCGTCCTTATAAGTCTGGTCCATGCCTTCAAATAGCATCGTTTGGCTAAACAGGTTCTCAAAATTCAAAACCACCGGTTTTCCCTTCCATTGCTCCAGCAGCTTCCACGTCACTTCCGGCGTCTTATAAGTCACTGTTTGCTTGCTATCCGTCTCCCAAATTTCTTCCCAATAGCGAGGAAGAATGGCAGAAAAAGAAACCCGTTTCACTTTGGAAATGGGTTTCCCTGTGCGCTCCTGACCAGTTATGACGGTAAATGTTTCTACCTCATTTCCGCTGGTAATCTGAATCTCTGCCGGGGTGATCGGAAAGGTAAGACGGATCTTGCCTTGCGATAGTGCCAGCATCGCTTATCCTCCATTCTCCAATACTTTAATCAATTCCTCACCAACCACCTTGCGAATCAGCGCTCGACCTTGTGGACTACTAAACATTTTTGCAAATTCTACAAAGTCGGTTATTCCCTTCGCGAGTTCACCGAAATCAATATTGATATTCTCAATGCTTATTGACTTCGGGGCGGCCGAAACGGATGGATTAAGCATCTGTGCCATCGGCATCATACTGGCCGTACCGATCTGGCTCGGTCTGCCGACTTGTCCGCCATTTGCGTATGGACGAACGCCCATGATTATTCCAGCACGTTCCCAAAGCTCGCGGCCCCGACTGCGGCGACTAGCTGACAGCGGAATGATCATTTCCGGACCAGCTTCGCCGACCAGGCCGACGTGTGGACGGTTGATATAACCACCGTGGGCATAAGGACGTGGCTTAGGTGTCGGTGTAGTACCACCGCCTCCACCGCCTCCAGAATTGGCATCTTTCGCATCCTTCATTTTCTGTAAGACTACGGCAACGCTACTGACTACAGAAGAAAGTGTCGGAAACTGGCTTCGCATCCCAGCAACGAAACGGGAAATAAGATCGCTCCCCCACCCGTTGCCTTGGCCCGACACGCTTTTAAGAGAGAGCAAATACTGCTTCGTCTTATCCACGGCCGTTTTAGCAGCAGAACTGACGCTATCAAAGCTCTGTTTGTTCTTGGCTGCACCTTTGGCCACCTCATCAGCGGAACCCTTTGTCGCAGTTCCTACAGCCTTAACGTTCTTCTGAGCCGTGGTGCTGTCGCTACTTTTCCAGACAATTCCCCACACGTTTTTAAGCGCGTCAAGCCGTTGCTTTACCTCTGGCTGGTCAGCGACAGTTTGCAAACCTGCCTTGAATCCCTTTTCAACGATGCTCTTGCGCACCTCATCACCGATCTGCTGCAGCCGTTCTTTCTTATGCTCTGTCAAGTTGTTAATCGTAATCTTGGCTTCCGGCGGCGGTCCAGGCTTCTCTTCCTTCTTGCCTGTGAACCAACTCTTCATACCATTCCACGCACCGATAGCGGTATCTACCACCTTACGAGTAGCTCCGCTCTCATCCGCGAATTTGCCAATTTTCTCCCCAACAACATTACCAATCCACGCGCCAGCCATTGTACCAAGAGGACCTGCGAACGAACCTAATGCACCACCAACAGCAGTACCGACAGCTTTACCCGCGATGGCGCCGCCCTGCGATGACACGGCCTCGCGCAAGCCTTTTTCTTTCGATGCTTCGTACAAGTCATAGCCTGCTGTTGCTATCCCTATAACTGAGCCAACAGCACCGCCAACCTTAGCGACTTTCCCAGCTCCTTTCAGGAATCCTTTCAGGCGGCCTCCACCCGATGGTGGACTTGGCGGCGGCGGTGGATTAGGAGGAACAGGACGACGGACGCGATATGGATTATCACGCGATCCCCGGGGGCTTGGGTTCGGGTTAGGTGGATTCGGCGGATTGGGACGAGGGCCATTAATGCGTATGCGACGTCTACCGCCTCCTGCCCCCCTACGCCCTCCACGACGGTTTCGCCTACGGTTGCGATCTCTGTCGCGGTCGCCGCCATCACCTGCCCCACCGTCGCCTCCATCCCCAGAGATAGAGCCGTTAATATAAACTTTGGTGGCATTAACGGTCATGGAAGCGACTGACCGTAGACCTCCCGAATGTTCGTCCAGTGGGTTACGGTTGCCAGCCAATTGCCGTCTTATACCACGTCCACCCATTCGCTCCCGTATTCGGGCAGCGCGTTGGGCTGGTGTTTCCTCGGGCGGTGGAGCTGGAGGTTCAGGAGGTTTCCGTCGAATCCAATTCCAACCGGCTTTGACTCCCCTGCCTGTCGCACTTGCTCCAGCCTTCCCTTTATCAACAGCCCATTTTTGTGCCGTAGACAAATCGTCGTTTAAAGCCTTCATACTCTTAGCGAAGGATGTAATGCCTTTAACCACCATCACCGCAGCCAGCCCGATTAGAGCCGTATTTATAGCCCTGAAATTATCTTTGTATACACCGATAGCTCCCGTAATTGCAGTGGAGACACCCACACCAAGCGCCTGTATGTTGTCCTTGTTTTCGACCAGCAAAGCATTAAACTCTTTCAAGGCAGGCAATGCAGCCGTTGTTATGTTCGCGCCTATCTCCTGCATTTGCAGACTCATTTCAGCGCGGGTCTGGATCAGTTCCGTCATCGGATTGGCGGCTTGTTGCTGATTGACTAAATTATCGGTTGTACCTTTCATCTCCGGTGCTTTTTGAAACGCAGTCCCAAACGTCTTCAGGATAGAATCAGCGTTGTCCTCACCTGCGCCAGAACCCAGAGTGACAAGAGACTCTTTTAACTGACTCCTCGTTTGACTGGACAAATCAGCTACTAAAGCCATGATAGCTCCCTGAGCTCGTTGCTTATCTCCTGAATTTATATCACCAGTAAATGCTGTTGCCTGACGTTGCGCTTCGTCTTTACCAGATCCTCGGTACTCAAAATACTTTGCCATGTCACCAGTGTTCAAAGCTTTGACTCCAAATGTTTCCTTGAAAAAATCCGCAGGCTTGTCGAAATTAAAGGCCCCACCCTTCACCGTCTGCGTTAGAAAATTACTCATTTGTTCTGAGTCAGTGCCGCTGCTGGAGAAGTAAGGACTGTATTCCCAAAACGTATCGAACAGATCCTGTTGTTTGTCGCCCACTTCTTTATAGGCATACATCATGCTATCAGCGACTTGGCTGTAGGATTCTTTAAAGCTATTCGACGCTTGGGATAGCGCCCTTTGAATTTCCTCTGGACCCGCATCAGGACGGATGAATTGAATTTTATTAGAAGCACTGGTGAAATCCATCATTTGGGACTTGTCCTGAACTAAAGGAGCCGCATCTGCCAGTTGGCGGGTGCCTTCCACACGGTCTGGAATAATGCCTTGTTTATATAGTTGGTCTACCATACTAAGACTTTCCTGACGGACGTTTTCTGGCATATATGCTGCACTACGCGCCGCCTCACGGCTATAATCCTGCACACCGCCAAACATGGAGTCAGTCAATCCGCCACCAAGCACAATCCCTCCAGCCAGTGCCGCAAGTGCAGAAACCTTGCTGGAGATATTGTCTACAACGGGACTGATTGCATCGTCAGCACGCAATTTAACATGTGCGTCACGAATGCTGCGGATATCTGCATCTGCTCTATCAGCAGAGCGCCGAAGATCATCCGCTCCTGCACGCGCACGACGAAAGATATCGTCGAGCTGGATCTGATTCATACGCCGCACTTCGTCGGACGCGCCATTAATCCGTCTGCCTAGATCGTCCGCAGACTCCCTCGCCCGGCGGCTACCGGATACAAAATCATCGAACATGCTGCCCGATGCCCGGCGAAAATTCATCAGATCGTCATGTGCGCCCTGAAGCATACGCCGCATATTTCGGACAGCTCCGGTAATCATATCCCTTGCCTCAAACGGTACCGTAACTGATGTAGTTGCTATAGTTTCCACCCCCTTCCTGTTTCGACATGACTATTTCCGGTTCATTCGCGCCATTTCTTCCTCGGCAATCATTGACGCAGCCAAACAAAAATAATACTGGCGTTGTTCATCTACTTCATAAGGCAAGACTTCGGCGGGCAGCTTCTTCTGGTTAACCCAAAAATGGGCTATCCAGCTCGCTTCGCCGTCTCGCCGGATAAGTTTTTTGCGTCAGCCAAAAGCGAGTCCTGAGTTTCTTTGAAATTACGTACAGCCTTGCTGAGTACAGCATAATCGTCCGTGTTGTCTAAAATACGTGGCGGTAATTCAAATTTACTCGTCGCACCGTACGCTTTCAGCAAGTCCTTGTTATTCCAGTCAAATTCGTGCTCTGTGGCCTTGACGATCATCACGTCGATTTCGTTAAAATAAGGCGACTTTGAATTACCATCCTCATCAAAAGAAAGATCATACGACCGACGTACGTCTAATGTTTTCAGGCGTTTTACAGACCAGTCCTCGCCATCGGCTTGCACCGTAATGATGTCGTCTTTTTGTCCTTCCTTGGCTTTGGCCAAATACTTCTGCAATTTGTCTTGATTACTCATGTTTAATTCCTCCAATTGGTTATGTTTTTTAGAAATAAAAAAGAGAGCGAATGAACCGCCCTCTTACTCCCACATATAATCCGGGAACTTTTCGACAAAATCGAAGTCCGTCGCTGTACCCTCTAAAGTAATATCGATGCCGTTGTTATCATCAATTTTAGCAATCAGGATGTCCATTTCTCCGTGGATGTGGACACCAGTAATTAATACTTTCTCCGTATTGCCTGTAATGCGATCTTCCAAACCTCCTGTAATACGTGCCAGGAACATTGTCTTACCCGCCTTAAAATCCTCCAGCAGTCGGTAGCGCAGCCGGGATTCCAGTTTGGACATGACGATTTTGACTGGGATTTCGTAACCCGTCAATTGCTTTGTTTTCGTCATACGGCGTGCTCTGACAATATCCAATGTTTCCGTAGTCAGCTTAACCTCAACTTCCTTAACAGTATGAATGTCCTCGCCGTTATCATCTTGGAGCGAGAGGTTTCGTCCAATAAGTTCGCGTTCCATCTATTATTCCACCTCCCAGTCAGTATAGAAAATTTCGATAGCATCCAGTGGTTTGGCGCCAAGTTTGAAGTATGCATAATCGTTCTCGCTTGTCTTATCGGGATTTTCCGAAAAACTGAATTTGTCTGCAATGGCCTTCTGCTGAGCACGGATTTTGAGATATTCCAACACCGCAGCAATAAACATGCCGCGTCCTTCTTTATCGTTATCCAGCTTGGCCTTCCAACGCTTGCCCGCTTCGTAAATATCGTTCATGACCTGGTCAATTGTGGCCGAAACGCGAATCTTCCCGAAGTCCTCACGTTCGTTCGGTCCGAGCGTGGTCAGGGTGTTAATAGCAGATTCGATAATGTATTTGTAACCATCTCGCGTAGCCATCAGCGTTCCCTCTGCCAGTCCCTTTAGCGCCTCAGTATGGCTCCAGTCCACTTTTGCCAATGTCATAGGCACTTCAACACCCGTAAATGACTTATTGGCAGGTGTACCCGCAACCAGCCCAGCCACCCATGCAGCCCATTCCACAGAACTGTACGTCTTGCCGTTGGTATGTTCACCAGCAAGAGAACAGTTAATGACATAACGGGCATTCATCGCACGGCTACGCGCGTTATGTGCCTCAATATCGCCGTCCGTAGAAGCAGGTCCAGCGATAACCAACGTCGCCAACTTATGGCCCTTATCGCGTCGATCCAGCAGCCATTGTTTAGCAGCCGCTTGGACAGCCGGGTCAGTAGCAGATAAGTACAAGACATCAAACGTCAGGCCATACACCCGATTAAAGATACGGTTCCAGTCTGCAGCCGCAAGCGTAGCTGTTCCAGTAGTACCGCCAGCCAGCTTGGTATAGTCCGTATCGGCCAGCGCAGTCGCGCCAGTGTCTTTAAAACGAACCATGACAGACTTTTTAAGAGCTTCCACCGCAGCAGCCTTGTCAGCAACTAAGTATGTTTCCGTGTCATATACACCCTTGGTATCGCGTATAACAATTTCCTTCTTGGTTTCATCGATCAGTGCCGGACGCACCATATATTCAAAGTCGTTGCCTCGTGTGCCTGGATAACGCGCTTCTACGGTGTAACTGTCAGCAACAGCTACCGATGCAGCCTTTTCTTCGCCGTTTGTAACCCGGTAGCCGATAACAGTCGCCCCGCTTTCGGCAGCAAGCTCCAGTACATCCACAAGCTTGCCGGACTCCTTCAGGCGCTCAGAATCATCGGCCATATCAACAGCCTGATTCGGTGCGCCCCATTCTGCTTGATACGGTATCAGTACACGGCCAGTTGTGGGAACAACACGGGACCGCGCCTTTACCAGCAGCGCAATATAAGCGCTGGGTCTAGCCCGCTGAATTGTCATTTACCGTTTCCTCCTTTGCTTTTTTTACTTGTGGTACTTGTGGTTTAACAGGCACAGAAGCAGAGGCTTCCTTGACCGGATGCAAATACGCATCCAGTCTTTGCTCCACTTCTGCCCGCGAAAGCAAGGCGTCAGCAGCGTAATCAAAAAGAGCGCCGGCAATCTCGTAAGGCTCTGCCTTCAAGACCGCTGCGCTCTCAATCCATTCCTGCTTATTCCGTTTGTTTAAATCCTCAGTCATGCGTCAAATTCCTCCCCGTTGTGACTGATATAAAAATTGTTAATCTTCTGAGTTGGGCTGCCATCGTCATTGACCAGTGACTTCGGTACACTGAGCAAATATGAGTACCTAAAGGTGACCTCTACTTGATCGGCCTTTTTCCTGGTTCGTGGCGGCTCAATGACCAGCACAACCCCAAAACGCTTGGATGCCACGTTAAACCGTTGCTGCCGCAAGTAGAGGAACAACGGGTCAAGATCAAGCGGTATAGGCTCGCCTTCGTCTTCTTCAGCAACACGCTCCTTGTCATAATGGAATACCAGCCCCACATCTTCGATGATCCGGTCAGCTCGCGGCGTATGCACCTTGTCTGAAACAATATCTGTCTCGATGAACACGGCGGGTAATTTAAAGTCACCAGCCAGCCATTTAGAACGATCTCGCAGAATAGACAGATCAGGATACACCCGCCGCACGATCTCAGCCCAGGCTTTTACTCCCACATCCATCATCAGCGCAACATCCTTTCCAGTTCAATTTCCAGGCGGCGCATGATGAGTTGGTTCATCCCGCCTTCCAAATGCTCGACAGCAATATCAAAGTAGTGGCGACCTATGAAGCTGCGCGGCTTGGCCATGAACCCAGTTTTGGCAGACGGATCATACACGAATGAGCCTCCGCCGTTCCAATAGCCCGGAACAAAGTGAGTCTTTTCAATCGTGTAACCATCATTCACAAGTTGGGCATAGGGAAGATTGGAGCCAAGCTCCAACGTGATCGCGTTGCGATCTACGTCCCACTCCCACACGTTGTTATCGTCGCCACGGGAAAAGGACTGCCACATGGCCCCGGTATCGATCAGGTCCTGACGGTCGATTTCATCAATAATCAGGTTGAGCAGCGTTTCCCCTGCCGCTTCAGCAATGTTTCGTAAGATGCGCTCCATCCCTTCATCGGCTATACGCCGAAAATGTCGGGCCAGTCCATCAAAATCATGCACGGTCATTTCCCTTCACCTCACATGTTACAAGCAGTTCACGCCAATAACGGCGCGGAATGGAGTCAATGACCAGGTATCGGCGGCCCAACAGCACCACTTCGTCGCTTAACCGGATGTCGGCTCCCAGCGGTACTCCTACCGTCTTTTTGACGATGTACATAACCGGCTTAGAATCTGCTTTCGCTTCCGTCTGTGTTTTCACGACAAAGCATTTTACGTCAGTCACCTTACCGGATTTCCGATCGTCGAACAGGTCGTCATCATCCCGTTTTTGCCCAACACGATACACGGCCAGTGGCGTTTTAAAACGGTGGTTCATAATACATACGCGGTGATGTTACCATCATCCGGTCCAGTCTGCTTTTTCACCCACAAAAACAAGATAGCGTCCACATCGGGATTACCCGTTGTCTTGCCCTCTACAGCCTGCCGGGTGTACGTCCAAGCTCCATCACTCTCGGACGCGTAATTACGCGCCACAGATGCAAGATATTCCTCACTGTCTTGTAGGGCTAGTCCCTCAGCCAACTTGACCCAGGCAAGCATAATCTGCTTGTCTACCGGATCGGGGAAGGGAATGGGCAGATAAAGTTCAATACGCACTTGCGCGTCGTCAATGTATTGTTGTAGTAGCTCTGCCGGTGCCTCTTGGATAGGGGTTACTCGACTACGCTGTTGGAGTATTGTTGGCGTCAGCATTTTTACCGTCAGCCCCTTCAGGTTTCGCCGGATCACCTGCAGGTGGCGTATTGTCGGTAGGTTTACCTCCACCGCGTAGCGCAGTGATCAGATCCTGTGTATTCATGTTGCTAAATCCCTTAATCCCAGCAGCCTTAGCTTTATCTTTAAGCTGGATCAACGTAAGGTCTTCCAGCGGAATAACCTTTTCTTCCTTGATATCAAAATCCGAGCGTTCACGAAAATTTTTAACAACAGATTCACTATCAACCAGCACCGGAACTTTGGCCGGGAAGCGGATACCGTAAAGCATCAAAGAGGTGTTTTCCCCTCGATATGTGATATAGGCCATTAAAATTCCACCCCTTCGACGTATGCCACCGCTCCTGGCTCTTCGAAGATAGAGTCGTAATCGGAATGGATAGCGTAGAAACGCTTGTCCGCGAGAATGGCTTCTCTGCCCTCGGTCGTCTTACGAATCTGCATATCGTACGTATTGACCAAGACAAAGTTCTGTTGGTACGTAAAGATGATAGCTCCCTCTGGCATATGAGCTACTTCCTCAACCTCATAGCTGTTCACCTTCTTCACGCCGCCCGTAATCTGCAATTGGATGGATGCACTGGTGTCCTTCTCAGCCAAAGCCTGAAGCCGCTTAGAAAAGGTATTCGGATGCATGAAATACTTAAATACACCACCAGTACGCAGACGAGTTGGAATCGCACGTTCCAATTCAAACAGTACACCCTTTTTCTGAGGGTCCTTCAACGTGGTCCAATCAATGTAATTGCCTTTGGTCTTCGCATGTTTCAACCAACCGTTATTCATACTTAGGAAAGCATAATCCGGGTCTGTATTCGGCGTAGCAGTATCCCCGTTAAACCCAATATCCTGCATATTTTCACCATAGTTTTTGGTCATGGCTGCCATAATAATATCCTCACCGTTCTGACCACGTACACGAGCGGTTTGACGGATAAATTCCTCGGTGATTTCGAATGGCAAAACAACTGGCTCTACGGCATACGGAACTTGCGGTAATGTTGGGGTAGGCGTATTGTCAGCCATAATATTTTCCTTTTTGCTGCGCAAGTTACGGCCAGTAACACCGATTTTGTCAAGTGTACCTTTAGAGCTGATCTTGTTAACCGTTCGAATCCCCTTTAGAAACTCCGTAGATTCATAAGCCATTTCGGTAAACTTGTCCACCTGCTCATAGTTCAGGGCTGTTTGGTCCGACGTAGTCGTGATGGTAGACTTAATAATTTGTCCGTTTGTTCTCATATATTTTCTCGTCTCCCTTCGATTACAGCAAGCCTGCGAAGCTTACGCCCGCCGACTTCTGAATGTCATCTTCTCCGCCGCCACCTTGAACGGAACCGCCACGGCTGTTCTTCACAACCTGTACGTCAGTAGCCAGTGTCTGGATTTGCTCCGTCAACGGTGCCAATGCCTTAGCAATAGCGTCGGTCAAGGCATCAGGTTTCGCATCATTAGGTGTTTCAATACCAGCAGGCGGATCACCAGCATCCCCTTCTTGTTTCTTCAATTCACTAACCTGCGTCGACAGAGTTTCTACCTGCTTGGCGATTGGAGCCACGGCAGCCTGTACAGCCTTTGCAATATCTTCAGCTTTCAAATCGTCTTCCTCCTCGTTCCCCTCATCTTCTTCAGGGGCGGTTTTTGTTTTTAATTCGGTTAATGCAGCAATGGCATCATCAATGTGCTTCAGGTTGCCGGCAGAAATCTTCTTCCCTGCTTTAGCAATCTGTTCAGGTGGGCTACCGATTGCCTTCACAATATCCTCTTGAACGAGCACTTCCTGAGCGATATCCACAAAGTCCTGAAGGGCTTCGCGGATTAATTCAGGATCGCTCTCCATGCCGCTCTCCCAACTATCCCAACGAAAAAGAACCGCGTTTAAGGCATCCTGTGCAGCCCAAAATTCGCGGTTCTTACGGTTCTTATTGTATTTGTCAGCGACTGCGCCTTTCTCAATCAATCCCATTGCACCGAGCGCTTTAACGATTTTACCCAAGAGTCCTTTGGATACCTCCCCGTCTTCCTCGATCTCTTCCCGCTTACCGACACCCCACATCGAGAAGCCAGTAATCTCGCCTTTCTGAATATCATCCCAAGTGTCGTCATCCGTTACCTTTACCCCGGCCACCCAGGAGCCTTTAATAATAGTTTGTTCACCGATCTCCATGTCACAAGGAGCGATATAGGATTCGACTACATAGCCTTTGTCCGTATCCAGATCATGCTGCTTGTCGATGTTATAGGTATGCTGTTTCTCCATGAAGAGATGGGCGGCCTTCTCAATTTCTTCCGCATCCATCTGATCCCCATGAGCGTCAGCCACGTCCGGCTGATATACTACACCGATTACAACCTTCTTGGCATCGTCAACCTTCGCAATCTGTACTTGCTTCTGGATGGCATTTTTCCCGGCAGCTTTGATGATTGCAAATGGAACACCGTTGGCTCCTTTATCAACCAGCGAAATATGTGTAATCTTTGCATCTTTCAATTTAAAGGTCATATTCTCTTTCACCTCCCCTCACAATTAATTCAGTACCAACTGCATAGTACAGCGGCAATTTACAATTTCCTTTGCCTCCCCGGACGGATCCCCGGGATACATCAGTTTGCTATCACCGACTTTAAAAGGCTCATCGAGCGAGACCACCTGACCATTGGCCTTGCGATGGCTCTTACGGGTACGTGTACCGCCAGCAGCGCGCCATTTCTTCCCCTTAGCAATTTCGGATTTCTTCCAGCCCTCCAGCTTGCCGCCATTGGCCGCTGCGGTGCTCATGGTACGTGATACCCGCTGCGCACGCTGCATACTAAATGGGCCATCTTCCCCGCTGGCAGCCTGCGCGCTGACTTCCTGTACAAGCAAAGCCCGCTCTGAAGGTGTAGCTCCCTCCTCAATGGCTTTGCCGAAGCTACGCAGCAACACATCCGTAGAAGCTTTGTTCATGTCCGGTACCAGCTTCTTGAGCTTTTTGGAAAAACGGCCAGCAGCCTTGTTCCCTGTACTCCATACCTTTTCCTTGTCCAGTGCCATCAGTTCCGTTTCACCGGCCAAGTGAAACAGCGGTTCAAAAGCCTCCTGTATGGCTTGCTCGAACAGCTCCGCAAACACATCTGTAGTGTGCAAAGCAATAAGCACCTTACCCAGTTCCCCGATATCGCCCAGGGCATCCTCGCTTAGTTCTGAAATGGCATCATGAAGGGCTTGCCCCTGTAGCTCCAAAATCTCGGTTATGCGATCCTCGCCCTGCTTGTACAGTTCTTCCAGCACCTTACGCTCAACATAGCTCAGCTCAAGGCTATCCAGAAATTCATCGTCGTCAGCTTTGGCGATCAGCGCCCAACAGGACTCACACATGCAAAGCGGCCTCCTTGTCAGCCTGTTTTAACAAGCGTTTGGCAATTGTAGCGATACGATTTTGCATGTCGTCTGTGTCCGTGTCAGGCTCTGGCTCAAGCAATGCGGGCTGACTAGCTGCAAGCTGCGCAATCGGCGTATCCAGATATTCCTCGCTGAACTTGGTCTCATCAATCGTTGTGCCGAGTACATCCTCAGCAATCGGAATCAGATCCCGCACCAGCATAATGCCCCGGTCAGCGATAAAGTCCAACATAGCCTTGCGATCCGCAGGGTCTATGATCTTCGGTCCCCGCAAAACAGCCCGTACTCGGAATATATCCATAGCCGGGAACAGGCGTTTATTAAATATCTCTGCCATAATCCATTTGCGGTATGGCTCAAAAACCTGTTCTTCTGCAAAGCGTAGAGCTGCATCGGCGGTCGCTCTGTTGTAATCTGAGCTTTGACCGACCAAGATTGGAGGCAGCCGGAAGGCAGACAGAATATCGGATTTCTTTTCCTTTCCATACTCCAGAAAGAGCGCGTCTTGTTGTAACAGGTCATTGAGCTTGTCCAACTTGATTTGCACTTTTTCAACCTTTTCGTCCATCGGGCCGCCTGTCTCTTCCCCTTTGGCTTCAAGATACAAAATCCCGCCTTGAGAATCAGAACCCTTCACCTTTTTAAGTAGCTCCATTGACTGCTTTGTCAGCTTACCGTTGGTAACGGTTAGGAGCATGGACAGCATCCGTCCGTTGCTAAAGTAATTCACATTCAATTCCTCAGCTTCGCGGCTGCCGACCACGCCAGGCGCATTGCCGAACCAACGTGGCTCCCCATAGGGGCCGTCATGACCGATACGAAGCGGGATAATCTGATTTCCTTCCCTACCTTCCTCTGCCTCCGTACCAAATAGGCGAAACCATACGACGGAAGTATTACGTTTCATCGCATATCGCCGGGTGTAAAGCTCCTGTGAAAATTCTTCCACTTGTTTCGTAGAGCTGATTCGACGTTTGCGCTTGATAGTCGCCTTCGTACTTTCCTTGGTACAACGTACGTACTTGGGATTCATGCGAAAGATAGTCGGGAACTCCGACCCTACAGGCCAAGCTACCTCTACATGAGCCATTCCCGTACTTTCCAAGTCTTCGATCAACTGACTTATAATCTCGTCCGGTGTGTCTTCCAGATTGCAAGTTTCGAGAAACTTCTCCGCCTTGTTCCAATCATCCAGAGCGGTTTTGTCATTTTCACCCGGCAAATACTCCAGGGCAATACCATAACCAGCGATATTGCGTTTGTATGCCTCTATGCATTGCGGTATGATATTTGAGTTTTTGACCAGCAGCTTGCAGGAAGCAGGGTCATTGCCGAGTGCGAAGGGTAACAGACCGTGAAGATCGTACAGATCGTCAAATAAATCCGGCAATTGAGCACTGGACGGTATATGCCGTTCGTCGTCTGCTTTGCTGATCTGAAACCATTGTGCATTTCCTTCACTCATTGTTTAAATCCACCCCACTTCCTCGTTGTAATCATCACGGGACTCTGCCCGCTGCTGCTGTTTCTTCGCGTACCAGTCAAACCATCTACCAGCTACCTGCCGCAGTTGCAAAGCAATGGCATAGGCCATTATGCAGTCATCGTTACAACCCGAATCTGCCTCGGCCTTGCCGTTGTTGTCGATGAAAGTAAGACACTCCTTGTACAACTCCCGACAGTAGATCGGGTAAAGTTGATCCCGTATAGCTTCCTTGAAGTCGCTGACCATCACAGGCCGGGTTACCTTGTTCGTGTTCCACCCCATATCGCCCTTTTTGGCAAAGTAAAGAAGCGGATAATGACACGTATTAAACAACGTATTTAACACTGATTCACCTGTGTTATTGTTCTCCACGCCGAGCAAGGCCATGTTGTAATAACGCCCCAACGTGTCCAGCTTCTTACCGTAAAGGTCGGTATCCCACTTGCCGCGTAGCATGGCGCACATTTCCCCTGTACGTTCTTCCAAAACATATGCAGCGTCATAGTCACCGCCCGTCTTGCCCTTAGCTGTATCAGCACCAATGATGTACCGCTTGCCTTCTTCGGGCGCGACAAAAACGCGCAGCTCGCCTGAGTCTGCACGGATCACTTTCCCTTTTACTTGGTCAACCTCGTATCGCGCTCCCGGTTTGCCCAAAACTTCAAGCAAACTCTGAATGTACTCATTGTCGAATATGCCTTCGCCAGACAAAAGGAAAGCTTCTAACGGCTCGCCTGGGTATTCCTGCCGGAACACGCGCGGATCTCCGTTACAATCGTTTCGGATCGTAAACCGCCGCCATTGGAGCTGTTCGTCGTCCAAATTGTACTTAGCTTTTAGCTCCAATTCTTCGGGAGTAGGCTCAAAGTCCGGCGGTACCGGCTTACGATAGTCTGGCATTTGGAACCAAGCGAAGAACATGGGCGTAAAGTCGTTCTCACCCTCACATGCTGCATCCCACATCTGCTTAAAATCGTCCATGCCGTTGGCGGTAGATTCCACAACGCCCAATGTCCCCGGCTCTTTGGATAAAGCCGCAAAGACGGATAACATATGCTTCTTCTTTTTACTCGCTGGCCAGAAAGCCAACTCCGAAGCATGCAGATAATGAATCGTCTCCGAACGAGCAAGAACCCGGCTCTCCGCCGACTGAACAGTAATCTTGCTTTTAAGCCCCGGATTCAGGCGGTGCTCATAGGGTTTCACCGATGGATTTTCAAATGTGAACCGCTTCGTGTTGTTTCTCTTACTCATCGGCTTGATGATCTCTGGCACTTTCTCATAGTACAACCGGAACATATCGTACAAGTTACCGGATGCGTGTGAGTCCTGGGCTACGATGAAAGCATTTTTGGCTTCTTGGAGTGAAGTCAGATAGTAAATAACGGCTTCGGTGACAGTTGAAAATCCCATCTGCCGCGCCTTGAGAATAATGATTCGCACAGGCTTGCCTGCTCTGATCTGAACGAATACCTCATGCACGAATGTACGTTGGGCATCATTGAGCGTTAACGGCATTATGCGTCCGTCCTTGGTCTTGATCTTGAGCATTCGCCAGCAGAACTGTTCAAAGTCGGCCAGAACCTCTTTAAGCTCGGCCAGCTTTTCAGGGCGCTGCTTTAGCCGCCGTTTGGCTCGTTTTCGATGCTCCTTAGCAAGAGTAATTACCATTCGTCGTCATCCCCATCGTCATCATCATCGTTTTTGCCGCCTTCATCGCCTCCTGAACCCCCATATCCATGCGTCTTGAATTTCTCCAGCTCCAGCCGTTCACGGGCAATCTCCAGCTTTTCTTCCTCCTGCTGCAAGTTGGCAATAAGGTTAATAACCCGAAGCTTTTTATCACGGGTTTTGACCAATGCCTCTTCCTGTTTCAAAATCTTATCCAGCTTGGAAGTAGTGACGGTCGTAATTTCCGTGACCTTCATTCCTTCGGTTTCAACAGACAGATTGATTTGCTTACCTGTCTTCGGGCTAGTATAAGGAACCTTGTCCTTACGCTGGTGCAGCTCCTGCTTGATCTTCTTCTCCTCGTCGGTCAGGCCAGCTTCAAGCTGTTTGATCCGGCGCATGTGTCTCCGTTCTTGGATGGATAGCATAATAAGCTGCTCATTAAGCTGGGCCAAAGGGGAAGTATCAATCTGATCAAACAGCTCCTGCTCGTCTTCCTCCAAGGCATCCAGAAATATGGTTTCATACATGCCAGTCTTGAGCGCCTTCTTGTTTCGATAAGGCCCCCCGGGACCGCCGCGATTCCCTTTGGCGTTTTGGTTATCTGGGGGAGCACCGCCACGATTGCCGACAGCATTCTTGTTCCCCTTTGGCGCTCCCCTTGGATTAGGAGCGTTCCCTTTCGTTCCATTTGGAACGTTCCCATTGGACGAATCAAAAACGTTCCCTTTCAATTGGTCTTGCCAACGGTCCATAGACTTCCATTTGCGGACCCTGCTCTCAGGAATAGAAAGAGCGGCGGCGATGTCTTTTAGCTTCATCGTTCCGCCGCTCTCCAGCCACATCCGTTTTGCCTTGTCCCGCTCAGGACTTCGCTCTCTGGCCATGCTACACAACACCACCCCCAAGAAAAAAGGATGCCACATTAAGCAATTTTTTGCTTTCAGGGACATCCTCTTTATTTAATTCTTATAGCAACTAATTTCCAAGAGCCAAGGCATTAAAGCTCTCCGGGCCAATACGAACTACATCTGTTGGATCGCCTCCTGGAGTAATGTTTCTTACAAAGACTGTATACACTACAAAGCCTGTACCTATTGGTACGTTATAATCCGAAGCAGCAAATGAATATTCTTGAGGGGTATTCTCAGTTCCATTAAGTACAAGAGTTTTAATACCATCAAAAACCACTGGATCTGTAGAGTTGGTTCCCCTAACAATACGAATCTCTATAGTATTTATAACAACATCAGGCGCGAGACTTAGTCTGAATGTAATCATCCCATCAAATTGGACACGTATTGGGAAGCTTGCGTTCGCTTGGCTAATATCTAAGCCCACCTGTCCGAATAATTGAAAACTGGATGATGTAGGAACATTTATGCTGTTAGTAGTACTTGCATTTTGAGATGTCCTTCCATCTAATGTTCGACTGTATAGAGCCATTTAGCTGCCCTCTCCCTTCTAATAAACTAGCAGTAGCTAATTCATTTTATGAGAGGCTTCGCTTAAAAGAAGCGGCTAAAAGCAGAAAGATGCTAGAGCTCGTCCTTCTGAAGCTTAATATCCAATTCAATGAGACGGTCCAAGTCCTGCACCGTCTGCATTTTTATATTTCCAGCCTGTAGGTCTTTGACCCACTGGGCTATGCCAGCCTTAACAATCTTCCGGTATTGCGCCTTGGATTCGAGGATTCCCTCGATGATCTCTATTTCTCGCTGTAGTAATGCATCTTGTTGTTCGTTGTCTGTTCCCATTGTCGTATCCCTCGGCTTCCGTTATTATGGAATGCGAGATAGCGGATGTCTGCAAAATGCCACGCGTGGCGGGCCGCTATCTCAGCCGGGGGATACCCTGGTCAGGATAGGGGGACGTTAGCGCGTCCTCCTTTTTCCTATGCTTCGGGCTCCAATCGATGCAACAGGACTGGCTCAATACCGGTGCTCTCAAGGAAACGTTTCTTAATAACATCGCAGAAGATCGGGTCCAGTTCCAACGTCCGGCATGTCCGGTCCATCTGCTCACATGTCATAAGCGTGGAGCCGCTGCCGCCAAAGAAATCGACAACCACGTCACCACGCTGGCTGCTATTCTTAATTGGAATAGCCAGCAGGTCAAGGGGCTTCTGAGTAGGATGAACGTACTTATTCACATCACCCCGTGAAACTTCCCATACTGTCTCAGGCAGTGGTTCCTCAACAGGAAGACCAGCCTTCCATACCGTTGTCTGTGTCCGATCACCGTACCAGGCTGGGGCCTTCCCCTTCAGGTGAGCATAAAAGACAGGCTCATGCTTGAAGCGATATTGCGCCCACCCAAAGGAAGCGGCATTCTTTACCCAAATACATTGAGTACGGCTCACAATACCGGCGGCATTCATAGCATCCTCAAAATCGCGCTGGTAGGAAGATGGATGAAATACATAGATTGCTGCTGTAGGGTGCATGATTAAAGCGTAATTGGCAAAAACGGCATACAAAAAGCCCGCGAAATCCTCGGCGGGCATATTGTCATTCATGATGGAACTGCGGCCATCTGCGGCCAGGCGCACTGAATCACTCTCAACAGCCACATTATAAGGTGGGTCCGTCACCACCAGCGCTGCCTTGGCTCCGTCTATTAGAAGTGCTACATCATCAGGATTGGTCGCATCTCCACACACTAATCGATGCCGACCAAGCTGCCATACATCACCGCGCCTGGTCTCCGGCTCCTTGATTTCGTCCAAGGCACGCTGAACGTCGAAATCGTCGTCGGTAACAGGAAGGTCCACAGCTTCATCGGTCGGCACAGCAAACTCTGCCGCCAGGTCCTCGAACTCTTCCAAATCGAAGCCAGACAGAGATATATCTGCTCCGTTCACCTGCAGATCATCAAGCAATCGATAAAGGGCTTCATCATCCCACTGGCCGGACACCTTGTTAAGCGCCAGATTCAAAAGTCGCTCCTGCTGATCGTCCAGGTCGACGACCGACACGGCCAACTCCTTATGCTCCAGCTCGTTGGTCATTATTTTATAACGTTGATGACCGCCCACCATGTTCCCAGTACGTTCGTTCCAGATGATCGGATCGATGTAACCGAATGTTTCAATGGACTGCTTTAGCTTTTCGTATTCAGCGTCGCCAGGTTTCAGATCGATGCGAGGGTTGTATACTGCTGCGTTGATTTGTTCGATTGGTAGGACTCTGATTTCCACTTGTGAATGCTCCTCTCTTAATATTTTTAATTGCTCCGCAACCAGATGCCCCGACGCACCGATTCTTAGTGTGTAACCATAAAGGAGGGAAACACATGCTAACGATACTGCTGAGCGTAACAATACCTGCTATCTGCAAAACGCTATTTGCTTACTACATCTATAAAGCTGCTGCTGTAGTACAAGCCAACAACTTGAGATAAAACTAAAGGGCAGACCATGATGGTTTGCCCTGTATTTGTGTTGAGTTGGTTTCCGCTATTCGAGTGGGTGGCTGATAGGCTGTCAGGATGCATGTATGCCCTCTCTCTGCTCTCTGCTGCACTCCTTCCGGCATTCGTCTGAGTAAAAGGAAGCAGGCTCAGAATAGCTCACCTTCTGTCGTATGGGGGCAAAAGAAAAAGCACCACAATGGGTGCCTTATTGATACCTTTTTAGTAACTCATCAACCGAATGGCGCAACATCGTTAACTCCTGATGCTCTGAATCTGACTCTTGTTGGAACTTGACTTTTTTTCTCTGTAAATGGATCAATTCTTCTTCTGCTTTTTTAAAATTTTCCTCCATTTTATTTTGAAGATTCGTTCCTCCTGCAGACTGAGCAAGCATTTTAGAATGAGATACGACATCCCTGTACACTTGTAATCTAACTTCTTCTTTAGACATGTCATCCAACTGACTTTGACGCTGACTTGCCTTCTCGTCCAACTCTTTTTTCAGCTCCAACAGATGAGTTTCATACGGGTGTTTTTCTTCATTCATTTAATCCTCTCCCTTCAACATTACAATTCAACATTCAGGAAGGTTTATCCTTTTTCACACATACTGTACGGGAACAAAACTGTTTAACTCCATCCCACCTACCCCAAACGCAACCTTTGCACTTCTTCGGCTGTTTTGGTGGGCCTTTCAACGGGAGCAAAATTCCTTTCTTCTGCTTCTTCTTCAAGACTAAAATCCTTTCAAAAGGCAATAAAAAAAGCCACCCAAATGAGTGACTTGTATCTGCCTATGTATTTACAGCACCAAAGCAACACAGGCGCTTATTTAAAACCCGAAAAAAGAAACAGCGATAACACCTATTCCCGCAAGCGGGATGCAAAACGCTACGCTGTTGCATAAAAGCATTTGTACTTAGTAACTAGAGAGGAAGAACAAGACCATTTTACTGATTGCCAGAAATAGACGTCAAATGAGTCAAACAGAGAATACACTCAGAAATTGATCTCAGTTTACTCATTCTTTGTATTCCTCGCTTTCTCGCTTCTACCCTGCTTTCTTAGTTGCAGAATTCCTTTGTTTGACCTGCAGAATCATTTCAATAAGCTGTTCCCTGTTAATCAAGCGAACGTTATTGGACCTTGCCAGTCTATAGGCTTGCACTGTGTAATCGCTATTTGTCACGACCCATGCCGAAGATGCGCGGTAATGAGCTACCGCACCGTAAACCTCCTGAACCGCTTTAAGTCCAACATTTTTACTGTACCGTTTCGCCTGAACCACGATTCGCTGACCGTTTTTTGTAAGAACCAGATCGGCACCATAATCTCCAGAAGCTTGTGTAACCTCAGCTTTGTATCCTTGAGCTCTGAACAAATGTCCTAAATACTTCTCGAATTGATGGCCATCCATTTTATCAATTTCAGCAATTCCAGAGTTACGCAGTCTTGTTGCAGCAGCCATTTGACGATAGATAATAAATGCTATAACTATTCCTACTGCCAAAAAAGATACAAAAACAGAGGCACCGATTGAACCCGTAACTGAATAGATAAAGAAGAACGGTGCTATTAGCGCAATCCCTGCAATAGCCTCCTCAATAGAACTTTTCTGCTTTCTTTTCTGTCTTCTAGCCATTAATAATTCCCCCTTATTCTGTATATATCGACAATAAAGAGATTGGAATTAATAGGTTAGAGGAAAGCACGCTGCGGAATTGAACCGCGCAAGGGTTCTGACCAGGCTGTTCATGTTTCCGCTGGTTAACTGGTACCTTGCCGCCTGCGCGTGCCGTAAAGCCCCGGAATTATCCGGGGAACAATGTTGGGTCATGCTTAATTATTTGAGGGCCAGAGCTGCTGCCTTTACGTGAGCTGGGATGGCAAATCCGTCCTTTTCCGTCAGGCTGCCATCAGCATGCACGGTTACTGCGAGTTGCTCGTACTCGTCGCCACTTGCTGGGATAACCGGATGACCGTATGCATGTTGGCCTTCAAATTTAATGGCGGTACCGTACTCGCTCTTGGTCTCTGCTGCTTCCTGCGTGCTTTCGATGTGCAAGATTCTAAACCGATCCAAATATGCGTACCCACCGTTTCTTACTGCGCTTGCTTCTGTAGACATGATTAATTCCTCCGAATATGGTTATTAGGAAAATGGGCAACAAAAAAGGACCGGCGCATTCGCCAGCCCTTTGTCTGTTCCCTTCATTTCCACGCTCTCATAGTAACATGGAAAAATGGTCATGTGGGGTTCAACATGGTCTCAAGATTAGGTCATCTTAGGTTCACGTTCGGGTCAAAAAAACTTTCCTCTCTCTGCCGCATAAGATGAGATCAGATAATATTCCCAGAATTTCATTCGCTCATTTGTACATAATAATTGAGCAAAAAAAAAGGAGGATGATGGCTAATGGGTAATGGATTGGATCATGGATATGGGGTATTAAAATGTAAACTGTCTAAAGAAAAAAATATGTATCAACCAGGATCGCAAAATAATCACGTCGAGGTATTGGTAGAAGATGGTTCGAATAACAAGTATAGATTGGCTATCAACATTCAATCGAGTGTTAGACCAAGACATTTACCAGCGAACACGGCAAATCAAGTGCTCTATTATGTCGGGGAAGACTTCAAGTCGGAGGAGATCACACATCTGCCTAACCTTGAGCTTGGTTTCACAGAGATAACTAACGATAATCGACATATCGCACTTGATTATATTCGAGGGAATTTGGTAATCCCTAATAGGATGGTTTTTTTACCCAAAACAGACCCCGCGAATAAACCAGACAACAATCCAGACAACGATCTTTATGACAAAGTAACTTCTTACATTGAAGAAGCGATGCAGAAAAACGCTACTCTTTATGCATTCGGGGAACCGTGGGGACCGGAAAGAAACAAACCAGATAAATATTTTCATTTTGAACCTGGACGTGGAGTTCATAATATTCATATGAATCAAGGTAATGCAGGTGGGCATGCTAGAGAGAACAGTCCTTGGCAAGACGGTGGGGTATTAATTCATTTCGAGAATGAAAACAGATGGGTGGCTATTTTCTTGGCATTTCAATCCCAATCTTGGTGTACTGACGACAATGATGGAGATGCAACAAAGCCAGTAAGAGAATGTGATCATATTAGTTGTGAAGCGAATGAAGGAAAAACAGAAGTGCCGTGCTAAAATTTCATTGGATTAGTTAATACAAAGCGGCAACCTAGAGAACAATACTCTTAGGTTGCCGCTTTGTTTTATCTCAGAATTCTGCATCATCTTGCTCGAAAAATCCGATAAGCTTCAATGTATTGGCGACACTTTCAATACCCTCATCGATCTTGCGTTTGATGGTGCTGTCGCTGAGGGATCGCCGGAAGAATAAGATCGTTTCTTTACGTGAATACCCTTGAATGTATCTGTACTCAACCGCTTTACGGGCGTCATCATCCTTAATCAAACTGTGCGCCCGGCGAAGCTGCCTCGTATAAAAGTTATACCTGCTGTAGACCCAACGCTGCTTTTCGATCAGAATCGTGGCATTTACTGTCTTGTCTGCATGCAAATCAGTCTGATCGATGCGGCGAGCTGCTTCGCCATCAATACCTACTTGCTGAAGGTCCTGCTCAAACTGCTCAAAGTCTTGCATAAGTGCAACCATATCTGTATATTTTTCGAGCAGGAACTTTGTCCGCTGGATCTCCTGTTTAGTTGCTTTTGCGAAGAGCTCCCCTTGCTCCCATACCATTGCCATTCCCCTCATTCCCCTTTGTCATATGATATAATGCCAAGAGGAATGATTTGTTGTTATCGACCCCCGCGAGCCCGGCCAAGGAATGCGGGGGCTTTAATATGTTTATGACTGCTCCGATAATGTAATAAAGGAGCTGATTTAGGTGTATAAACATTCCGTACAGAACATTCTTATGAGAAGCAAAATATATGATTATTGTTTCAAAACGCTTTCCCTTAGAAATACAATTTTCAGTACTTCAGCAAGGTATTTCGAGATTATATCTTTAGTGTCTATTACTACTTCTTTAATAATGTATATATACGGAGCTACGAAAAGCTTTATTTCCGATGAAGAAATACCATCGTACATTCCAATAATTTTAATTTCTTCTTTCTTTTTAGGTCTAGGCAGTCATCAAATTTCTGTTCTTCTGTCACGAAGGTTTTTAAAGAAAAACTATCCAGAATATAAACCATTGATGAATAATAAACTTTTCAGATACAACGGAGAAGTATTATTCGCTATTAGATGTGACAAACTCTACTTATTTCTAAAAAACAATAAGTTCCATAGTAAAGACTTAGATTCTTTAATTCATTATTATACTGATTATGGTGATTCAATTAAAAAAAGACGGTGGACGCCTATAGCCATCTTCACCACTTTAGCATTCCCTATCTGGAATGCGACAGTGAGTAAGTTTTTTTATAGCGACGAAATAATTTTCATATTTATAATTCCATTATCAATTCTCTTATTAGTACTGTTAATATGGAACACACGTAACATGATTGAGCAATTATTTTTCACTAAAGAGACCAACAACTTGGAAATAGCCAAAATTCTTAAGACAATTAAAAGTTTCCCCGAATTCTAATATTAGAAAATGCACATTAAGGCATTCGTCTTGGTGTGCTTTTTTCAGATTTCCTTACAGAATGTCATTGCCTCCTGAACTAGCGCCTTTGCATAATCGACGTTGGGCGTTTCCCGGCAGAGTGCCGAATAAATATCCTGTAAATGAAGCAGTACACGCTCCACCGTCCCGGCCTGCTGACGATCCGCTGCTTCTAGATCAGCACCGAGCAACCGAAGGGATTCGTCCAGCTCCACACGTATATCCTTCAACCGTTCTATCGCCGCGTTAACATTTGCCAAGGTTCACACCTCCAGAGGGGCCAAAGCCCCTAAAATAATGAAAGTTGTCCAATTTGTCCGGCAGCAACTGGGTTGATCCAAAGAACTTCTGTCCGGATCCGCCCAGCCTCTGCTTTTACCGTTTTTGTTTCTCGTTTCCAACCGCTTAAAGCTTCCTTATACATAGGATGATCGTATCCACTAAGCAAGACCGGTCCCGGATGCTCCAGCAATGTTTTTAGAAGCACCACATGATCCGCATCATTCATCTCGCATTTATACATCCGCTTGCTTCGGGTTGAAAGTAGATAAGGCGGATCAGCATAAACAAGGACTTCGGGACGTTTGTAACGCTCCAGCAGCTTAACGGCAGGCTGACACTCGATTTGAACATTCCTCAGCCTGTCAGTAACCTGCATGATCTTGTCCGGTAACAGTTGCCAATCCCGAGCAGGATGTGGCGCGTTCAAATCTATGATGTGGCGCCATCCGGTCCGGTCACTGGTCTTTCCTCCTCGTGCCATCCAACAGCGAACTAAAAAGCGTCTTGCACGTTCAACGTTACTACCTTCGTTTTCATAACCTTTGTAATACTCAGCTCTAGCGTATGGAGTCCAATGAATAAGTCTGGCCAGTTCTTCCGGCTGGTCCCGAATAATCTGAAAAAGATTGGACACTTCCCCATCCAGGTCATTCACCGTTTCAAGTGAAGACCTTCCTTTATTAAAAAGCACAGCTCCGCTTCCGAAAAACGGCTCCAGGTACGTTGTGTGCGGTGGCATATTACTGATAATCCAATCAGCCATGCTCCATTTGCTGCCGGGATAGTGCAATATGCGTGGTGCTTTCAAAATGTCTCTCCTCCTTCCTCCGTGATATGTGGTTCATTCGACCTTATCAAACATGGTTCGACTCCATGATTCTTATAATATGAATCTATCTATCTACCATATAGGGATCTCAAATTGAAAGGAGAGAACCCTATATGGTTAATGAAGTGTTAAAGTGTCAAATTGCTGTGTATTCATTCCTCAATCGACACCGTTTTTTTAAGATGATTTGGGACAACCAAGTCGCAATCGTATCCGTACTCCCTGCAATCATTTCAAAATTCACGATGTAAGCCCGTTTGGGCTTATTACATAAATCAGAGCTTGTGATCCGTAGTACTACATTGAGAAAGCAAGTTGTCCTTGCTCCTGCTCTGCATACCGCTCTAATGTCAAGCTGTTACCCGATCCTGTGCAAAGCTCCGGCAGATTCGCCCGGACAAGTGCCTCTGCAAATGGAGGCGGTACGGCATTGCCGCAGCGTGCTACCTGGGCAGACTTGGAATACTTCTTTCCGTCCGCGTCCACGTCGATCACGTAGTTGCTCGGGAATCCCTGAGCTGCAAACAGTTCATGCGGCTCCAGCATACGCATGCCAATGTCCACTATTTGATAATCAACCCCGTGGATCGTAACCAGTCCGAACCTGTCTTTAGTAGTTATGGTGTGCAGTGGTCCGTCCATTGTCTGACCGTTATCGGCGGAACCATAATACTTGAGAAGGAAGGCCCTTACCTCACCGAAGTGATTCCCGCCTGCTGTTATGGTTTGAATCGGTTCCTCTACCGGCTACCCGATGTTCGTTCCTTTCATCTTCACTAAATGGCTGGTGACAAGTGCATTGTGGTCCACCGTCGTCACTGTAGAAAGTGGATCATCCAAGTCATTGCCGGGGCCAGTGTATCCCCCGCCGTAGTGCTTGGCGAGAAAAGCAGCAACCAGCGCATGTTTACGTCCGCCGGCTACGACAGTCCCTAACGGTTTTTGCAAACCAGGTACGCGGGGCGCTTGCCCCGGCCCTTCGCCGTATCCAATCTCAATCAACGTTGGGCTTACCACCATATGGTGACCACCTGTTGTGACAGTCCGTAGGGGTTCCGTAGGCGGACTACCTGGGTGACCTGTAGTATTTACGCCAAGTACAGGCGTAACAAGTAAGTGCTCAGCCTTTGTCGTGACCGTTGTAAGCGGGTCTGTCACCTGATATTGCAGCCGATCCCTGCCGAAGCCCGTCTGACCAATGCGGGCGATGTATGGTGTGACTAGCCCCCAGCCGTTTTTAGCTGTGATGGTCTTTAGCGGCTCATGAACGGAATCGCAATAATGATGATTGCTACCTGCGAAATTGACGCGCATGACAAACGGCTGCGGGTTGTCGATCACAAATTTCTGTATTCCTCGGGCTATCCGGCGCTGAGTATTTTCAGCCAGCGGCTTTTTGCGCTCAAAGATGCTCGGACAAGGCCGGAACCAGTCTATAATTTCCGCCGCCGTCCGCCATGGCTTACGCTTACCAGCCTTGACCTCCGGGCTCTCCGGTGCTCCGTGGGTTGGGTCGGGCCAGACGATAGGACGACCATCGCGGCGAGCTATAAGAAACAGACGCTTGCGGATGGTAGGCGCCCCGTAATCGCAGGCC
>NZ_ASRY01000073.1 GCF_000520815.1 Paenibacillus maysiensis
CGATCCCTGCCGCTCGCCCAGATCGCCTACACGCTGCAAGTCGGTCGCGAGCCGATGAAAAAGCGCGTAGCCTTCATCGGCTCTTCCAAAGAAGAACTGCTACAGCGCTTGCAGGAATACATCTCCTCGCCTGTTGTGGAAGAGACCCGTCCTGCACCGGATCGCCACCAAGCCAGAGCCCTTGTGGAAACCGCGCTGCAAGAGCGCAATCTTGAGCAGCTGGCCGCCCTCTGGCTCTCCGGCAGCAAAGTGCCGTGGCAGCGACTACATGACGGCAAGAACGTGCAGCGCGTCTCGCTGCCGACCTATCCATTTGTGAAGCGTAGATGCTGGGTGGAGGGGCCGAAACCGCAAGAAAAGGAATTTGCCATCTCCAACAAGGCGGCCGATTTCTATACGCGCGTCGTCGAAAGCGGAGACTCCGGCTTCCAAGAAGAGTATCTGACCTTCTGCCCATTTGAGGAAAAAATCCCCGGCTTCTCGATCAGCCGCGTGTACCTGAACCCGGAACAATATCCGGCCGAACTTGAGATGGTGCGCAGCAAGCAGATCGAGATGCGCCGCGTGCTGTTCAGCCGAGGCAATTTCCAGCGCGCGCAGGCTCTGCTCGACATCGGATGCGGTCATGGGACAGACGTGATTCAACTGGCCAAGCGCTACCCGCATCTGAAAACGCAGGGCTTTACGATCACGGAGGCGCAGGCGGACCTTGGCAACCGGAGAATTCAAGAACTGAACTTGGGCGCACAAGCTGCCATCTTTCATGGAGACAGCTCCAAAGACCGATTCCCAGGTCGCTACGACATGATGATCGGGATCGAAGTCAGCTGCCACTTCCCTGACAAGCAGGGGCTGTTCCAGAACATGTCCTCGGCCCTCAACGAAGGGGGGCAGGTGCTGATGATGGACTTCATCGCGAACCTGCGCGGAGCCATCGCCGATCCGAGCATCGACATCTACATCCCGACTGTACAAGGCTGGATCGACCTGCTGGCGGAGCATCACCTCGTTCTTGACGAAGTGATTGACGTCTCCAAGCAGGTCGCCAACTCTCTGCATGATCCTGAGCACGCGGAGAATACGAAAGGTCTGCCGGAAGTCGTACAAAATTCCATTCGGAACTTTGCCAATAGCTCGATCTCGCTTGAGAAAGGCTGGATCAGCTACTGTCTGTTCGTCATCAGCAAAAATTCAGCTCTCAGCCCGGCAGAACTGCGAGAGCACAACGCAAAGCAGATGTCCAACAGGACGCCGTATCCGGAAGCTCGGCGCAACATGTTGCAACAAATCTAATCCAAAGGAGTGAGGGAGCATGAGTTCCGGGATGACCAGAACTGAGATCAAAGAGATCCTGTTCGAGATCTTCGAACAGACCTTGGGTTTGGAACACACCGAACTGGAGCAATCGGATACCTTCAAGGAACTGGGGATCGGATCGCTCAATGCGGTTGAACTGCTCGAAGCGATCAACGTCCGGTTCGACCTGAACCTGCCGACCAGCATCGTATTTGAATGTGCAGACCTTGAGTCTCTGGCGGTCTACATGGAAAAGCAGTTCCATACCCTCGTACAACCTGCAAAACAAGCACAGCCGACGGTATCGGCACCAACGCCGACACCGACACCCACTCCGCCCGCTCGCGAAGCACGGATCGAGACCGATGAGATCGCCATCATCGGTCTCTCCGTCCGGAGTGCCGGGGCGAGCGATCAAGAAGAATTCTGGAACCTGATTCGCGACGGGAAAAAGTGCATCAGCGAAGTGAGCGATCCGAAATGGCTGGAATACATCCAAGCCCATTCGTCCAATCCGTTTCCAATCAACTATGGCAAGATGGACGACATCGACCGCTTCGACCCGCTCTTTTTTAACATCTCGGCCATCGAAGCTGAGAAGATGGACGTCACCCAGCGTATTTTGCTGGAAGAAACGTACAAGTCTTTAGAAGATGCCGGCTACACCCCGACGCAGCTGCGCGGGCAGCCCGTCGGCACCTTTATCGGCACCGCCGGTTCCTCGGCGCTCGCTCAAGATTTTTCCCATTATTCGATGCTCGGATATGACATCAGCATCCTCGCGGCTCGCATGGCGTACTATCTGGATCTGAAAGGGCCGGCGCTGGCGGTGAACACGGCCTGCTCCTCGTCGATGGTGGCGATCGACCTGGCCTGCCAGCAGTTGAAGAGCGGGGAGATCAACCTCGCCATCGCAGGCGGAATCACGGTCTACAGCCATCCGGGCTCGTTCATCTCCATGCACAACGCCGGGATGCTGTCTCCCAATGGCGAGTGCCGTCCGTTTGACGATGGAGCGAACGGCATCGTCGTCGGCGACGGCGTCGGGGTCTTGATTCTCAAGCGCCTCTGCGATGCCGAGCGGGACAACGACCACATCTACGGCATCATCCGAGGCAGCGGCACCAACCAAGACGGCCAGACCTCCGGCATTACCGCGCCGAGCTTCCTCGCGCAGAGCCAGCTGCAAGAATCGATCTACCGCAAGTACGAGATCGACGTGGAAGACATTCAATACATCGAAGCGCATGGCACGGGCACCAAGCTTGGCGATCCGATCGAGATTCACGCCCTTAACAACACCTTCCGCAAGTTCACGACTCAGAAAGGCTTCTGCGGAATCGGTTCGCTCAAGGCGAACATCGGTCACACGACGGCTGCAGCAGGCGTGCTGGGCGTGATCAAAGTCTTGATGAGCATGAAGCATGGAGAGATGCCGCCCTCCATCCAGTATGCACAGGGCAACAAGCACATCGACTTTGCCAACAGCCCGGTCTATGTCAACACAGCTCGTCGCGAGTGGACGCCCAATCGAAATGGCAAGCGCCTGGCTGCCGTCAACTCGTTCGGCTACAGCGGCACGAATGCCCATGTGGTGATCGAAGACTATCCCAATTCGTCGCGTGCGGTTGCAGCGCCGATCAACGAAGCGATGCCAGGTCTGTTCGTGCTGTCGGCCCAAAGTGCAGAATCGGTGCAAGCCAATGCCGATGCCGCGCTCCGCTACCTCCGCTCTCACCCGGATGTCTCGCTCCCCGACTTCCTGTACACCTACCAAGTGGCGAGAGAGAGCATGGTACAACGGCTTGCCATCGTTGTCAAAGACCGGGACCAGCTGATCGGCCAGCTCGAACGCTACCTAGCAGGGGCCGGTAAGTCTGGAGAAGTCTTCGTGGGCACCGTCGGCAAGAACGGCAGCGTCAACGGGATCAATCTGGCCGACACCGAAGAGGGACAAGCGTTCCTCCTGAGCCTGCTGCACAACCGCAAGCTCAAGACGGTTGCAGAACTGTGGGTCAACGGCAACCGGATCGACTGGGAAGGGCTCTACCCGGCGGGGACGGTCAAGCGACTGATCGGACTGCCGACCTATTCGTTTGCGCAAGAGCGCTACCCGTTGCCTGCGTTTGAAATCGTGCAGACAGGCTTCGGCAAGCAGGCAAAATCTGCCGTCAACGCCTTGCATCCGCTGCTCCATCGCAACACGTCAGACCTGACCGAAATGCGCTACAGCACCGTCTTCACCGGCGAGGAGACCTTCCTTCGCGATCGGACGGTGCCGGAATTCGTCCTGTTGGAGATGGCGCGCGCGGCTGTGGAACAGGCGTCCGGCGCTCTGAAGGAAGGTCGCACCCGCCTTCGTTTGCAAAATATCGTCTGGGAGTCGCCGCTCGCAGTGGGTGCTGACGGGTCGCAGGTGCACATCGCACTGTACCCGGCCGCTAATGGCGAGATCTCCTTTGAGATCTACAACGACGAGGAAGAGCTGCACGCATCAGGAAGCGCCGTGCTGGCAGAGGACGAAGCGCCACTCCTCGATGCGTTCACCTTGCAGGAGCGGGGCGCGCGCGTCACGCTGCCGATGGTGCCTTCGCAGTTTCTGCTCCATCCGCACTTGCCGGATGCCGTGCTGCAAGGGAGTGTGCCCGCCACCTTGCAAGAGGTCGCGATCTATGCCCCTTGCCCCTCCTCCATGTGGGTTGTGGCAGACGACGGCAACTTCACGTTCTGCGACGAACAAGGCAAGGTCTGTCTGCAAATCAGCGGTCTGCAAACGCAGAAGAACCGCCCGCAAGCGGTCTCTCCATCCGCCGAGCCGTTTGCCTTGATGACCTTTGAGGAGATCTGGCAAGAACAAGCTCGAAACAACCACGCCCCGTCCAACTTGAACACGCTGCTCTGCTTCCTCTCGAATGCGGAGGCTCAGCGTGCGGTCGTGGAAGCGGTGCAGGCGCGAAGCCCGCAGACGCAGGTCCTTTTCGTCGCCCAAGGGACATCCTGCCAGCAGGCGCTCCGCAGCGTCCAAGAACAGCAGGGGGAAGTTGATGCCTTGCTCTACCTCTGGCCGCTGGAAGACGCTTCGCTCGTGGAGGACACGAAACCGATCCTCGACATCGTACAAGCCCTTGCGACGACGAAGCTTAAAGCCAAGAGCCTGATGCTCGTCGGCCAGCACCGAAATGCGACCGAGCGTGCGTTCCTTGAATCATGGATCGGCTTTGAGCGCTCCTTGGGCTTGGTGCTCCCGGATACCCGAGCGGCTGTCGTGATGCAAGAAGCCGGGGCCGTTTCCTTGCAGGAGAACATGCATCTCCTTCTGGACGAGCTCAATGCTTCCAAAATCGAAAGCGTCCTCTACCAAAACGGCAAGCGCCACGTCTGCAAGGTACAGCCGACCCGCATCCAAGCCGGCTCTTCCACCTTGCTGAAATCGGGCGGCACTTACCTGATCACCGGCGGTCTGGGCGGTCTGGGCTACCTGTTCGCCGAGCATCTGGCTGGCAAACACCCGGTCAACCTGATCCTGACCGGGCGCTCGGCGCTCGATGCTGCCAAACAGGCGAAGATCGAAGCGCTTGAAAAACGAGACAGCCGCGTCTTCTATCTGCAAGCGGACGTCTGTGACCGCACGCGTATGGAGGCGGGGCTTGCAGAAGCCAGGTCGCAGTTCGGCCGTGTTCACGGCGTCCTGCACGCAGCCGGCCTCGTCGGAGCCGAGAGCATTCTCGACAAGGATGACCGCCGGTTCCAGCAAGTGCTCGACCCGAAGGTCAAAGGAACGCTTCTGCTCGACGAACTGCTGCAAGGGGAGCCGGAACTTGATTTTACCTGCTACTTCTCCTCTTCGTCGGCGATCATCGGGGACTTCGGCTCGTGCGACTATGCGATTGCCAACCGCTTCCAAATGGCCTATGGCGAGCTGCGCAACGGGACAACATTCGTCATCAACTGGCCGCTTTGGAAAGCCGGGGGCATGCATTTTGAGAAGAAAGAAAACACGGAAGCCTACTTCAAGACCAGCGGGCAACGCTTCTTGAAAGTGGAAGAGGGCCTTGGAATCTTTGACCGCATCCTGTCGCAGAACCGCACCCAGCATCTTGTGATGGTCGGTCAGCCGAGCCGCATCGAACGCATGCTGGGCCTCGCGAAGTCGGCAGCGCCCACTCCGGTGCCAGTGCATTCCGGCAGCAACACCTCTTCCGGCAAGGGAAGACGTTCGGAGATGAAAGGCTTCACGCTCGAACAGTGCGTGGAGTGGGATCTCAAAGAGCAGATCAACTCCGTTCTCAAGATTCCGCGCACCAAACTGGACGTCGAGGAGAACTTGGCCGATTTCGGGTTTGATTCGATCAGCTTGGCCGAGTTTGCCGGTTCCTTGTCGAAACACTACAGCATTGCCGTGACGCCCGCCTTGTTCTTTGACCATTCCACGATCAGAGCTCTGACCCAGTTTTACGCGGTCACACATGGGGAGGCAATGCGGGACTTCTACCAAGAGCAAGCGGCATCCGCACCGGAGATCGCGGCAGCACCTGTCGCTCCAATCGTCAGCACCCCGTCCAAGCGCCCTTCGCGCAAAATGACCGGCAAGGCGCGATTCGCGGCCGGAGGAGCGGTGCGCAGTGCGCAGGAGCCGATTGCCATTGTCGGGATCAGCGGCAGATTCCCGCAGGCGAGCAACGTGCAGGAACTGTGGAAAAACATCCGAGACGGGAAGGAAGCGATCACGGTCGTCCCGTCTGACCGCTGGGACTGGCGGGAAGAGAAGGGCATGGGCAAATGGGGCGGATTTGTCCCGGACGTCGACCGCTTCGATCCCTTATTCTTTAAGATCTCGCCCAAAGAAGCGGAGTACATCGATCCGAAACAGCGCCTGTTCCTGCAGGAAGCATGGCATGCGCTGGAAGATGCCGGCTATATGGGCGAGCGCATTCGAGGAACCGCATGCGGCGTCTATGTCGGGGTGGAAGAGGGAGAGTACGGGTTCTTGGCCGGAGAGGACAGTCCGCTGAACAGCAACCAGAACGCCACGCTCGCGGCCCGCATCTCCTATGCGCTCAACCTCAAGGGCCCGAACATGGCGATCACCGCCGCCTGCTCGTCCGGTCTCGTCGCGATTCACCAAGCCTGCCAAGCCCTGCGCCAAGGCGAATGCGACATGGCGCTGGCCGGCGGTGTCAGCCTGTTGATCTCGCCGATGATCCACAACGGCATGGGCAAGCTCGACATGCTCTCCCTGGATGGAACCTGCTTTGTGTTCGACGGGCGTGCAAATGGCCTGGTGCCGAGCGAAGCGGTAGCTGTCGTCGTGCTCAAGCCGCTGAGCAAAGCGCTGGAGGATGGCGATCAGATCTACGGCTGCATCAAGGGCAGCGCCGTCAACTACGACGGCCAGACCAACGGCATCACCGCGCCGAGCCCTGCGAGCCAAGCAGACCTGCTTCATCAAGTCTACAAGCGCTTCGGCATCAACCCGGCCGACATCCAGTATGTGCTCTCCCACAGCGTCGGTTCCAGATTGGGAGACCCCATCGAGGTGCAGGCGCTCACCAACGCCTTCCGCCGACACACCGACCGGACGCAATACTGCGCGCTCGGCTCGATCAAGCCGTTGATCGGGCATACGTTCGCCGCATCCGGCGTCGTCAGCTTGATCTCCATGCTGATGGCGATGAAAGAGCGGACGATCCCGGCTCTGCACAACTATGAGTCGAGCAACGACTACATCAACCTGACAGACAGCCCGTTCGTGATTCATACCAAGAACAGATCGTGGACCACGGCCGATGAGCGCCCGCGCCTCGGTGCAGTCAGCACGACCGGCATCAGCGGCACGAACGCGCATCTTGTGGTCGAAGAATACATCCCGGCGCAGCAAGAGGCGGTCGATCACGAACCGACGGATGCACCGCAGATCATCGTCCTCTCCGCGAAGAATCGCGAGCGTCTGGACGAGGTTGCCGCACAGCTGCTCGCGTTCCTCGAAGCCGACGAGAGCTTGAAGCTGCCTGACATCGCGCACACGCTGCAAGTCGGCCGTGACGAGATGGAGGCGCGACTTGCGATGGTGGTACAAAGCCGCGACGAGCTAATGCAAGGTCTGCGAGGCTATTTGAAAAAAGGCGACGCGCCCATCGCGCTCTATCTCGGCGACCTGAACGAGTCTCATTCCGAGATCCTCGATCTTCTGGCCGGGATCACCGGAGAGACTGTTCTTCGAGCCTTGCTGGCAGAGGGCAATCTTGGAAAATTAGCCCTCTACTGGACGAAAGGTAGAAAAATTCCTTGGGAAGCGCTGCAAGGCGGAGCGTCCGCCCGTTGCATCTCCTTGCCGACCTATCCGTTTGAGCGCCGCCGCTGCTGGCTGACCGCTCCGACAATCGCAAGACGAGAGCTGACAACGCAGAGCCTGCCAGCAGTCGCTGCAGCTTCTGCTTCCGAGGCGGTTCCCGTCTGTGAGGAACAGGACCTCGCCATCGCGGAGGATCTGCAGGAGCGAGTCATCGGCATCATCTCCGAACTGGTGGGCCTCACGCCTGCGGAGCTGAAGGTGAACAAGCCGCTTGACCACTACGGGTTTGACTCGATTCTGTTCATGCAGCTGCTACAGCAGATACAAACGCAGATCGACCCGTCCTTCTCCTTCGTCAAACTGAGCGAATGCCGATCGATGGAAGACCTGATTCGAGAGCTGATCCCCAATGGGGCGACCAAGGCGAAACCGAAAGCGGAGATCGTGAGCCAGACTCCCGCACCGCCGCCGGCCCACAAGCCCGTGCAGACCAGCTTGTCGCAGTTCCCGGAACTCGTCCTGCTGAACCAAGCCACGGAAGGTCGTCCGATCTTCTGGATGCACGGGGCGGCAGGCGGCATCGGCATCTACTCGATGATCGCCAAAGTGAGCAACCGACCCTTCTACGGCATCAAAGCGCGTGGTTGGATGAGCAATCGCACCCCGATCCGAGGCATCTACGCGATGGCCGCGTATTACGTGCACATCATTCAGACCGTGCAGCCGGAAGGGCCGTATGACCTCGGCGGCTATTCGCTCGGCGGCCTCCTCGCCTACGAAGTGGCCCGTCAGTTGCAGGAACTGGGGCCAAAAGTGAACTCCATCGTGTTCCTCGACACCTTGTATTCGGACAAAATCTACACCAAGACCATGTTGCCGGAAGCGATGTTCAATAGAAAAACCGCGATCCTGCAATCGGTCAACATGACCCTGCTCACCGAGATTCAGCACGAGCCGGAGAAGATTCCGACCACATTGATTCACCGTGATGATCTGGACCCGACGCTCTCGGATGAGGAATATTCCAAGCAGTTGCTGACCCTGGCCCGCGAGCGCGGCTACAAGCGCACGGAAGACTACCTGAACACCATGATTCAGAGTAGTTCTGACGTGCAGGAAGCGTTCGACCGCAGCGGATTTACCATCTTGCCGTTGCCCAATCCGCAAGAGGTCAGCGCCTATTTCTTCCGCAACAAAAGCGGCTCGTTCCTCGGGGCGCTGGAACCGTACTTCAAAGTCAAGACGAGCCCCGTATTCGACCAAGGGGATTATTGGACCGAAT
This sequence comes from Paenibacillus maysiensis, assembly GCF_000520815.1. GTDB lineage: Bacteria > Bacillota > Bacilli > Paenibacillales > Paenibacillaceae > Paenibacillus > Paenibacillus maysiensis. Next base: position 8,871 of record NZ_ASRY01000073.1, read on the forward strand.
TTGAACGTCAGATCGACGATTTCCACCTGTTCGATATCGACTCGTCCAACCACATGATGCTGCTCTCGGAACCAAAAGCAGCTGCGTCGATCCTTGCCTTCTGCCAAGAGCTCTACTCCGCATTCGGCCTGGAACCGACGTTCCTTGAAACGTTTGCCCACGAGCATCACAGTCTCGTCGGCACCACTTCATAACGCCAAAAAGGGATTCTCACGCGGGTCGTGAGAATCCCTTTTTTTGTCTTCAAAATTAGTCTTTTTTTATCGCGAAGGTCAGTTCCGCTTCAGCGGCCAGCTCGCCGTCGACATAAGCAACGGCCTGTCCTTTGCCGATGACGCCTTTGAGTTTCGTGATCGAGACTTCGATGCGCAGTTGGTCGCCTGGAAAGGCTTGGCGGCGGAAGCGAGCACCGTCAATCCCGGCCAGGAAGGCGATCTTGCCTTTAAAGTCCGGCACGCTCAACATCGCGACGCCTCCAACCTGTGCCATCGCCTCGACGATCAGCACCCCCGGCATCACCGGAAATCCTGGGAAATGCCCTTGGAAAAACGGTTCGTTGATGCTGACATTCTTGATCCCGACCGCCTTTTGACCTTCCTCAACCGATTCAATTCGATCGACAAGCAGGAACGGATAGCGATGCGGCAACGTTTCGAGAATTTGGTTCGCGTTCATGAACGGATGCCCTCCTTTTATACGATATCTGGTAATGGATATGAGTATTATAGCATTCACAAGAAGAGAAAAGAAGGCATGAGGGAGGACAGGCCCGCGTTCAGGTCTTTAGGCTTAGATCGTCCGAAAGTACCGTCCCCAATGAGGTCTCCGTCCGTCGAGATCCACAAAATCATAGACCTCCGACAGCCCCCACGAACTCAGCGTTTGCCCGGCAAACCGCCCGACATCGGGGTCGCAGATGAGCGCCCGAATCGCGCGCGCCACATAATAAGGCGTTTCCGACGCGATAAAATGCGGGTCTTTCGCCGCCCCACACATCATTGATCAAAATGTCCAGTCGCCCGTCCTGCTCGGCCTCAATCCGTGCAAACAGCGCCCGCACCTGTTCTTCCTCGGTATGGTCGACCTGCACCGCAATCCCGAGGCCGCCGGACTGGGTGACCATCTCCGCCGTCTCCTCAATCGTTTCCGTACGCCCGAGGTCTGAGCTCTGCCCGCGCACGCTGCGACCCGTGCAATACACAGTCGCCCCCACTTCCCCGAGCGTCACCGCAATCGCCCGCCCTGCGCCACGGGTGGCCCCGGCGACGATTGCGACTTTGCCTTGTAGATCCATCTTGTTCCACCTCCATCTTCTACAGTACAGTAGAAATAAGACATCTAGTGTCCTATTTGAAGGAAGAAGGTGCGTTTTGGTGCGTGCAGACCGACTCATTTCGATCATCATGCTCTTGCAGCTCCATAAAAGCATGACTGCCAAAGACCTCGCCGAACGCCTCGAGGTCTCCATCCGCACGATCCAGCGCGACATGGAAGCCCTCTCCACAGCGGGCCTCCCCGTCGTCGCGGACCGTGGCACCGGGGGAGGCTGGCGACTGCTGGACGACTACAATCCCCGAACGCTGCTAAACGGACTCTCCGAACAAGAACGCCTCCTCCTGCTCCTCCCCCCGCCTCCAAACGTCCTGCGCGACTTGGGATTGGAAAGCGTGGCGCAGATGGCGTCCCATAAACTGCTGAACACCCTGCCCGCCCCTGCGAGGGAAAAGGCTCGTGCGATGCAGCAATGGCTTCACATCGACACCACCGGCTGGCGACACTCCGAATCCCCATCCGCCACCCTGTCCCTTTTTCAAGAAAGCATCTTTTTATCCTAGAGTTGGGGAGTGGAATAACACGAAGTACATCGCTCAGATGATTGTGCCGTGGACGAGTGCTTGGTTGTATTTCTACGAAATGTGGCATGCAACGGGAAAGTGGCTCGGTGGAGGTAGACATCCAAGAATTCCAACCAGGAGAATCACTGTCAAAAAGTTGAAAAAGGCAGAGTTAGGTTAATCCGAAGCAGTTGAATTGTTTGACAAAAGCACAGGGAATTCACTCAGACGAGCCTAACTGAGTGGCGAACACAGGGGGATACGCCTTCACAACAGATTGCGCAAGCAAGAAGGAGAATGCCCCTGTGTTTTTATTTAGGAAATTTTTCAAATGGAGGTGTAATAGCATGTCTGTCTCAAATATTCCTGACAAAGTAAAAGTTCGGTTATGGGGGAAGGCTGCGGGCCGTTGTCAATATGAGGGATGCAACAAGCCGCTGTGGTTAGATCCTCTTACAAAGGTTGAGTTCAACATCTCCTACATCGCACATATCGTAGCAGACAAACCCAATGGTCCTCGTGGAGATAGTGTTCTTTCGGAAAAACTAAAGAACGATATTGAGAACCTAATGCTGGCATGTGATGAACATCACCGACTAATAGATAAAGTGGATGTAGAGGGGCACCCGGTAACCCGTTTGCAAGAGATGAAACGAAAGCACGAACAAAGAATTGAAATGCTCACTTCAATCACAGAAGATTATCCAAGTCATGTGCTTCTATATGGAGCGAATGTCGGCCAGCATCATTCTCCGGTTAGTTGGGACAAGGCAGTGTATGCAATGCATCCGGAGCGATATCCTGCAGAAAAGCAGCCGTAGAGTTAGGTATTGGCAACAGTCCTTTTAAAGACAACGAGTCTTTTTATTGGGAGATGGAACGTCAGAATCTCGACCGGCAATTTGCCGACAAGATTAAACCGAGATTAGGATCGGGAGATATGAAGCATTTGTCAGTATTCGCCTTAGCGCCTCAGCCACTGTTGATTGAACTAGGGAGACTGCTATCGGACATTCCTGCTGCTGATGTGTATCAGCTTCATCGTGAACCTCCTGATTGGAAGTGGCAAGATCATCCGGATGGGTTTGATTTCATGGTGAAAAAGCCGGAAATAACTTATCCGACTGTGGCACTCAACCTTTCGTTGAGTGCGATTGTTGATAACAGTCGCATCACAAGCGTTTTGGGGGAGGATACTTCGATCTGGACAATGACGATCGATACACCCCCTACAATGATTTTCTTAAAAGCAAGGAGCAACTGAGTTTGTTCCGTCAGAAGTTCAGGATTCTGATGGACCAAATTAAATCTGTCCACGGCCATGACAACGAGCTGCATCTGTTCTTGGCTGCCCCTGTTGCTATTGCCGTAGAAATTGGTCGCGTATGGATGCCGAAGGCGGATCTTCCTTTAATTGTTTACGATGAGAATCGTCAGAATGGAGGATTCTCCAAGGCGATTGTGATTACTTCGGTGGGGCAATCCCTGACCGCATAGTGTGAAGCGTGTAGAAAAGAACCGTCAGATTCCTGACGGTTCTTTTTTGTAGGAGAAGGTAAACTGGTTTGGAAGACAAAATTGGGTATTTTCATGATACAACTTTTTTATTACTCTACAGCGTGCCCAGAGGCGCGCATTATCTAGTTGGTGAAAGTCCAACCAGAGGAGGGACCAAGCCACCTTTGTAGCTAGGATACTTGCACATGGCGAAATCTGTGTGTAAAAGCGTATCGACATAAGTACCTGTCGGAGACAGGGCGAGCAACAACCCAGGCCGCAACATGAAGTGAATCCTGCCGCGTCGTCAAAAAGGCCCTGCAAAGGGGAAAAGAGGGAGCCGAGTCTCGGAAAAATGGACGAAGGCCAAGGAAACTGTGCAGAACTTGGGTCAACAGTGAAGAACCCTCCGGCGTATAGGGAACGGCATGGGTTTGAGAGATAATGCAGTGAACTGGGGAGGCCCTCCCCTGCATGTTTTTTTTAAGAACGAACTACAGCCAAAAGAGATTAGCCAAACTGGATTGGTACATTTTGGGGCGGCTAACACGGTGGTACGCGAAGAAGAGACAACGTAGAAGATGGATGAGTTCGCTATCTGAGGTTAGATATATCGCCAACCAATATGGATTAAAACGCTATTGTAATCTGCATGCCCATGAATGACAAACATCGGAAAGCCGTATGAGGGAAAACCTCACGTACGGTTTGATGAGGAGGGGCTGAATTTATTCAGTCCTTTACTCTAGACTGCTTCGAATTGTTATAAAAACAGATCAAGCGGGTAATAACAAAGCGTGGTAGACAAATGAAAATTGGTCACAAACTTAAATTACAACTCATCTTGAGGATAACCGGAAAGGAGATCTGAACGATTATGAGTAAAATTGCGTTTTTGTTGGCTGATCAATTTGAGGATTCCGAAATGCAAGTGCCTTACGATGAATTAAAGAAAGCCGGGCATGAGGCAGATATTATCGGTCTGAAACAAGGCGAAAAAGTGAACGGCAAGCAAGGTAAGGCAAGCTACACCATTGAAAAGGCCATTGGGGATGTGGAATCAAGTGACTATGATGCTGTTGTTATTCCTGGCGGATCATCCCCGGAAAATCTGCGTCTGGATGCGTATGTTCTCAAATTCGTGACTGAAATTAACGAGGCCAAGAAAACGATTACAGCTTATCCTCCTTTGAAGGATGACTTGATTAACGCGGGTGCCCATTTTGAGGATCGCGAGGCGGTTGTGGACGGTAACTTTATTACGTCTCGTACACCTAAGGATGAGCCTGCTTTTGTGCGTGAGCTCTTGAAGGTGTTGTAATTTTACTGTGAATGCTTCTGTGAATGTATGCCAGTACAATTCCCATTTGAGGAGGATTTAATATGGCAAAGCAGATTCAGGCTTATTTTCGCACGGAGGATGAAGCTGAGGGTGCCAGAGCGTCGCTTCAAGCCTATAGAACGGAACATTTGGAAGTAGGTGCGCTGGATGATGCACTCGGCAGGGACACGCGGGTGTTGATCCCGCTGGTTCCCTATAACAACACTGGTGCTGGGAGCACGTTAGGGGCTGTAGGTGCAGCAATACCTGCCGCTGGCGCTTATGGTGAGAACATTATTCCAGAGGTGGAGAATGGCGAGGCTGACCGTGGCACTGCACGCAGGGATTTGAATGAAGACCGTAGCGGGACGACGGATCACGACACAGGCCTACTTCATGCGACAGACGCCTACATTAACGGTGATCAGGATGAATTGCGGTATGTATTGTCCGCGAAGGTGAACGATGCTGACTACGATGAGGTCGTTCATAAGATTCGTTCCAATCGCGGTTATATAGCACAATTATTGGATTAAAGCTGAAAAAACCGTCACAAGTTTGTCGATAAATTGAGGAATTCAGATGTTATAGAACGGCTGTAATACAATTGTAATATTCGAAACATCATTCCTTAATATTCGTTGTTTATAATAACGGCATGACCCCCTTTTGATATATCTTTTGAACCTGCGGACCGTTTCCGCAGGTTATTTTCTTTTTATAGGGACTTATTTGTCTTATTACGGGGAAAGTCTTGACTTTGTCGAAGCAGTTCATTAAAATCATAAAATAATGAAATTGATTTGATGACGGGACCAAGTACTCCGAACCCACAAGCGCAGAGAGGAATTTCCAGGCTGTAAAAATTCCCTTGATGAGCGGACGAATGACCTCCTCGAGAACGGGCGGCGAACAATTGAGGAATACCTACTGAAAGTACATTGCAACTGTGCCGACAGCGGAGATCCTGCATAATAGCCGTACTGCGCGTTGCGGGCGTTATACGTATGAGCGGAGTCAGTGTAATGCTGACGGGCAATGAGTGATTCTTACGCTGGTTGTCTGGGTAACTCCGGAATGTGGGTGGTACCACGGGTGAATCGTAAACGACAATCTCTCGTCCCTGTTAATTTAACAGGGCGGGGGATTTTTTGTTTTATATTGAAAAGTGGAGCAAGAAGAAAGCGCACAATAAGAAATACAACGACGGGGGGATACGTTAATGGCCTTTCAAAAACCGACGGGAACACAGGATTTGCTGCCGGGCAGTGTAGAAAAATGGCAAGTTGTCGAGGAAAAAGCTCGTGAGATTAGCCGCCGCTTTAATTATCGTGAAATCCGTACACCGATGTTTGAGCAAACGAATTTGTTCGTTCGAGGTGTGGGTGAAACGACGGATGTGGTGGAAAAGGAAATGTACACCTTTGAGGATAAAGGGAAGCGCAGTATGACTTTACGTCCGGAAGGGACAGCAGGCGTGGTTCGCTCCTATGTGGAGAACAAGCTATACGGGGAGCCGGATGTAACGAAGCTGTACTATATCGGTCCAATGTTCCGCTATGAGCGTCCACAGGCTGGGCGTCAGCGCCAGTTCCACCAATTCGGTATTGAGGCTTTTGGTGCGGTAGATCCTGCACTGGACGCAGAGGTTATCGCTTTCGGGTATCAGTTCTGCCGTGAACTGGGTCTGAAAGGGGTAAAGGTGGAAATTAACTCAGTCGGCAATGCAGCCAGTCGTGCAGCCTACCGCCAGCATCTGGTGGACTTCCTGCTGCCGATCAAGGATACGTTGACCAAGGAGAGCCAAGCGCGTATTGAGCGTAATCCGTTGCGAGTGCTGGATAGCAAGGATGACCAGGACAAATTTGGCGGTGCGCCTTCCATTTTGGATAGCTTGGACGAGGAATCCCGCACACACTTTGAGAAGGTGAAGCAAAATTTGGACGCTATGGGTGTGGAATATACAGTCAACCCGCGCTTGGTACGGGGACTGGATTATTATACGTTGACCGCGTTCGAATTCAAAGCTGAAGGGATTGGAGCCATTGACACCATCGGTGGAGGCGGACGCTATAACGGACTGGTTGGCGATCTGGGCGGACCGGATCAGCCGGGTATTGGCTTCGGTATCGGACTGGAGCGGATTCAGCTAATCTTGGAGCATCAGGGTATCGAATTGAACGAAGCCAGGCCGCTGGATGTATATATGGTGGCATTGGGTGAAACGGCAGAAACGGAAGTGACCAGACAGCTGTTCAAGCTGCGTCAAGCCGGATTTTCCGCAGAGCGAGATTATCTGGGTCGCAAAATGAAGGCACAGATGAAATCAGCAGATCGTTTTAAAGCACGGTATACTGCGATTTTGGGCGAGGATGAGCTGGTACGCGGTGAAATTGCATTGAAAAACATGGAAACTGGCGAGCAGCGTACCGTCAAGCTGGATCAACTGGTGGAAGAGCTGGGTTAAAACCCAGACCATCTTTTATTATCATCTGTGATGCAGTAAGCACGAGAGACAACAAATATGTATTGAAGTAACCGAGTAACATTCAGTCGGGTGGAACTTCCCTCGGCTGGTCAGATAGCATCAACCACTAAAACATAAACAGGAGTGTGTATTATGAAAAGGAGTCATCAATGCGGCGCATTAACCCATGCGCATATCGGAGAAACAGTTACATTGAACGGTTGGGTACAAACCCGTCGTGACCTGGGAGGCGTACTTTTTATCGACCTGCGTGACCGCAGCGGAATTGTACAAATCGTGTTTAACCCGGCATATTCCGGTGATGCGCTGCAAATTGCGGACCGTGTTCGTAGTGAATACGTACTGGAGGTTACGGGTACAGTGGTCAAGCGTGATGCCGAAACCATTAACGCGAACTTGCCTACAGGTGAAATTGAAGTGCGTATTACGGAAATTGAAGTATTGAATGCAGCCAAAACACCTCCGTTCTTCATTGAAGATGGCGTAGAAGTAGACGAGTCGCTGCGTTTAAAATACCGTTATCTGGACCTGCGCCGTCCGGAAATGCACCAGACGTTGAAACTGCGTTCCAAAGCAGCAAAAGTATTCCGCGACTTCCTGGACGGTGAAGATTTCATCGAGGTAGAAACGCCAATTTTGACGAAAAGTTCGCCGGAGGGTGCACGTGACTATTTGGTGCCAAGCCGTGTGCATGAGGGTGAGTTTTTTGCCTTGCCGCAATCGCCACAACTTTACAAGCAATTGTTGATGGTGGGTGGCGTAGAACGCTACTACCAAATTGCACGTTGCTTCCGCGATGAAGACTTGCGTGCCGACCGCCAGCCTGAATTTACACAGATCGACATTGAGACCTCCTTTATGCAACAGGATGACTTGCTGCCCATGATGGAGCAACTGATGGTGAAGCTGTTCAGAGAGACGGTTGGTGTTGAACTGGAAACTCCGTTCCAACGGATTACACATGCCGATGCAATGGACAAGTACGGCTCTGACAAACCGGATCTGCGATTTGGCCTTGAGTTGATTCATGTCAATGATATCGTGGCAAGCAGCGGTGTGAAGGTATTTGCTTCTGTAGTTGAAAAAGGCGGCGAGGTTAAGGTCCTCAATGCTAAGGGCTGTGGCACATGGAGCCGCAAGGATATTGACGATCTCGGTCCTTATGCTGCACGTTACGGTGCCAAAGGTCTGGCTTGGATTCAAGTGAAAGAAGGCGAATTCAAGGGGCCTATCGTTAAATTCTTTACACCGGAAGAAATCGAAGCTCTGAGAGAGCGTACGGGAGCCGAAGAAGGCGACTTGCTGCTCTTCTCAGCGGATAATAAAAAAGTAGTCGCTGATGTATTGGGCGCGCTTCGTCTGAAAATTGGCCGTCAACTGGGTCTGATCGACGACAACGCATACAAATTTGCATGGGTTGTAGACTTCCCGCTGCTCGGCTACGATGAAGAACAAAAACGTTATGTGGCGGAACACCATCCGTTCACTCGTCCAAAGGACGAAGACCTTGCCCTCTTGGACACAGACCCAGGTCAAGTTCGTGCTCAGGCCTATGACATCGTGCTGAACGGCTACGAAGTGGGCGGCGGCTCGATGCGGATTTACAAACGTGATGTTCAGGAGAAAATGTTCAAAGCTCTTAACCTGTCGCCGGAAGTAGCTAATGATAAATTTGGCTATCTGCTGGATGCGTTCGAATATGGTACGCCTCCACATGGTGGTATTGCCTTCGGCTTTGACCGTCTTGTGATGCTGCTTGCGGGTCGTACAAACCTGCGCGAAACCATTGCATTCCCGAAAACAGCCAATGCAACAGATTTGCTGATGGACGCACCGTCCGAAGTGGATCAAGGTCAATTGGAGCAGCTTCATATCCGTCTTGCTCCGAAGCCAGTTACTCCTAAAGCTTAAGACGAACGTTTGCTTTTACAGTTGCCCTACATGGGCTTGTGAATAGTTTATAAAATGCCATGAACCCGTTACCCTCTTATGGATAATGGGTTCGTGGTTTGTATGCATGAAATTCAAGTATAGTGTCTAAATCAGTGAGGGAGGATATATACCATATGCTGCATCAATTTTCACGAACAGAGCTGGCCATCGGCACTGAGGGTCTGGAGGTTATGAAAAACAGCACGGTAGCTGTGCTGGGGATCGGCGGTGTCGGTTCGATTGCAGTGGAAGCGCTGGCGCGGACGGGTGTTGGACGCATCATTTTGATTGATAAAGACGTCGTAGATATTACCAACATTAATCGCCAGATTCATGCGCTGACGACAACGGTAGGTCAAAAAAAGGCCGATCTGATGGTAGAGCGTGTGAAGCTGATTAACCCTGAATGTGAAGCGATTGCACTGAACATGTTTTATACGGAAGAAACGTATGAGGAGCTGTTCAAGTACGATCTGGATTATGTGCTGGATGCCTCGGATACGATTATTTATAAAATTCATTTGATCAAGGAATGTCTGAAACGGGGGATTCCGATGATCTCCAGTATGGGCGCTGCCAATAAAATGGACCCAAGCCGTTTTCAGGTGGCGGATATCTCTCAAACGAAAATGGACCCGATTGCCCGTGTGATCCGTACCAAGCTGCGTAAGGAAGGCATTACAAAAGGTGTCAAGGTCGTATACTCCGATGAGGAGCCGATGAAGCCGCGTGAAGAGATTACGAAAAAAATCGTACCTGCGAACGCACCTGAGATTCGGAAGGCGAAGCAGCCGCCTGCGAGCAATGCTTTTGTACCTCCCGTGGCAGGATTGATCATGGTTAGTGTAGCTGTCAAGGATTTGCTGGAGCGCGCTGGCGTGTAACCGAGAAGATATAGCGTGACTGTGTACTTGTAGATTTTGTAGTATGAATTTACTTTAAGACCTGTAGTTCTGTGCATCACATTCACCTGTGTCACAGTCAACTGCAGCTCTTTTTGTTTTGAAAAGCGCAGCTTGCTGCAACCAGATTGACAACTTGCTGGAGGGTTTTGGTATGAAGGGTGGACTATGGTCCAGGTGTCTCGGTTTCAAACCCGAGCATCATTGGAAAAAGGAATTGGCCGCTGGTGCCATTTCCTATTTTTCCGTTGTATATATTGTGATGGTCAATGCGACTATTTTGGCAGATGCCGGGATTCCTCTGCAAGGGGCGATGCTTGGGACACTTCTCACGTCCATGATTGGCTGTCTGCTGATGGCTTTTGGGGGGAAATCCCCCATGGTCGTTGTGCCAGGGATGGGGATCAATGCCTTTTTTACGTATACGCTCGTACATTCGATGAAGCTGAGCTGGCAGGAAGCGTTGATGGTAGTGACCATCACAGGAATTTTATTTGCCATTGTAGCATTTACATCTTTGTACAAGCTGATTAGCCAGGCCATTCCTCATAATTTACAGCACGGAATCACGGTGGGAATCGGCTTGTTTTTAACCTTTATTGGATTACAGAAAAGCGGTATCGTGATTGCTCATCAAACGACCTTTGTGGCCATTGGTCATTTTAATGACCCTAAGGTAATCACGGCTTGTGCAACGTTGCTGCTCGCTATTGTGCTGTTTGTCCGTAACGTTCAGGGTGGGTTGCTGATCAGTATTTTGGCAGGAACCGGGCTTGCTTACGTATTGGGAGCTGTTGAGCCGGCAAGCACGGTGCGAACGTCTGAGACGGTGCGGCAGTATGGGCAATTGTTTGGAGAGCTTTCCTTTTCAGGCATTGTCTCGGTAGCCTTCTGGATCGCTGTTTTTCTCCTGCTGCTTATAGTGTTATTCGAAAACATTGGGATGATTGCTGCACAGACCAACATGATTGGAAGACCGGATACGTTCAAGAACAGCTTGCGAGTGTTGGCGGTAACCAATATTTTTGCCGGTATTTTAGGGAGCAGTCCGGCGGTAGCGGCTGCGGAATCGACGGCTGGTATTGCAGCAGGAG
>NZ_ASRY01000074.1 GCF_000520815.1 Paenibacillus maysiensis
TGCGCCGGACGTGTACAAACGGTGGGTACAATTTGGACTCCTGTCCTCCCACAGCCGTCTGCACGGAAATGAATCGTATCGCGTGCCTTGGCTGTTCGATGAAGAATCGGTGGATGTGGTACGCAGCTTTACAAAGCTCAAATGCTCGCTGATGCCGTATCTGTATCCGTCCGCTGTGGAATCCTCGGTGAAGGGTTTGCCAATGATGCGGGCTATGGTATTGGAATTCCCGCAGGACCCAACCTGTGCAACGCTGGATCTGCAATACATGCTGGGCGATTCCATTTTGGTAGCCCCGATCTTTAATAAAGAAGGCAATGTGCAGTATTATGTACCGGAGGGCCAGTGGACGAATTTGTTGACGAATGAAACCGTAACAGGTGGTCGCTGGGTTAACGAGCATCACGACTTTACAACCTTGCCCGTGCTGGTGAAGCCGAACACGCTGCTGGCAATCGGTCATGAGGACAGCCGCCCGGATTACGATTATGCAGAACAAGTGGCTTTTCACTTGTTCGAACTGGGCGAAGGCCAGCAGGCTCGAGCGATTATCGTGAACACTTCAGGTAAAGAAGAGCTGACCGTTACGGCCAGTCGCAAGGATGCTGTGATAACGGTGAAGGCCGAGGGTGCGGTTAAACCATGGTCACTGGTACTGCGAGGGATGCACGAGGCTATCCAAGTCGAGGATGGCAGCAGTCAAGCGGGAGAGCAGGGTGTGACCATTGCACCAGCCTCAAGCGGACAGCAGGAGCTTACCATTCACTTGGGATAGGTCATGTACACTCTCGCTTACAAATAAAATTCGCTATTTTGTTGTATAACGATTGTATTGCAAAAAGAGGCTTGCCTGATTCAACGGGCAGGCCCTTTTTTTGCTTTGGAATTGCCGGTTATCCTTGCTGGAGAAGCATCGGAACAACGTACTGCCTGAATATATCCACAGGAGTCCGTTTCTTTTTGAACTTGTCAGCAGTAACGACCACCACCATGTCATAAGACGGGACGACAACAATGTATTGACCGCCAAAGCCGAGCGCGTAATAATAGTCCGTTTCAGTGCTTTTCTTCGTTTCGTCTGAAAAGGAAGAAGCCCACCAGTGCCAGCCGTAAAAGGCTTTTTGGGGTTTGGCCGTCGGAAGGAGCGCACGGGTGGAGTGCCGGACGGTCTCAGCTTGTATGAGCTGACGGCCTTCACGGCTTCCTTCGTTCAGGTACAGCAATCCAAATTGGAGCATGTCCATGGGTTTGAGACGCAGTCCAAAGCCTCCTGTATGAGTGCCTTGCGGGTCGGTTTCCCAGTGGTAGCTTTCGATACCCAGCGGTTGGAATAACTGCTGCTCGGCAAATTCAGCTACCGCTTGTCCAGAAGCATGACGCAAAATGGTAGCCAAAAGCTGGGAGCAGCCGGAGTTGTACTCCATTCGTGTGCCTGGTACATCAGCCAGTGGCTGTGACAGCACAAATTGTACCCAGTCTGATGTTCGGCTCATCGTCGGAAATGAATTTTGCCCGCCAAATTCAGTCCAGTTAAAGCCCGCGGACATCGTTAACAGATGTTCAATCGTAATATCACGTTTTCGCGTATCGCTGTCCTCGGCAATCTGGGGAAAAAAATTAAGGATAGGCGTGTCCGGCTGTGGTACGATTTGCTGATCCATTGCGATGCTGACTAGTGCGGCAACCACGCTTTTGGTGCAGGAGTTTATTTTATAGAGTTCATTCGCGAATTGAGGTTCACGGTAGTATTCCAGCATAATGTTCCCCTGCTGAACGATCAGACAGCTACGAATTTCCAGCTCCTTCAGTCCACGAACAAGCGGTGTAAGTTCCAAACTACTCAAGTAAGTCCCTCCTTGACATTTATACTACATAAAAAAATAGTATATCATTTTTAAACTGCTTCTTCAGAAAATGAAGCTGGCTTTTTTGGTTCATAATATTGTCACAAATACATTGAGAAATCTATACACTTTTCTTGTTTCGTTCAAAAACTTCTCTAATTTAAACGATATATAGTAAGTTGGACATTTTATTCAGACATAACTGGGGGACCGATTCATGAATTTAACAATCAAGGCCAAAATGATTCTTAGTGCACTGCTTATTCCGGGTGTCATTGCAGCTATGCTGCTGACAAATTACATTCTGAGTGTGCACAATGAGAACGAGTATAAGGATATTATGAATCGTGAGGAGACCATTGTATATAATTCAAAATCTCTTCAATTTTTATTGAACGGAATATCTAATGACGAGCGTGGATATTTGCTAACCCGGGACGAACAGTATGGTAAAGAGATCGAAAACAAGCAGAGCGAAATCGAAAAGCTGCTACGGGAAACGGAAGCTTTGGTCGATACGAGTAATGGGGATATAAACAAAAAGATGGATGATCTGAAAACGGGAGTCAATGCCTATTTTAACCATGTCCATGGCTTATTGAATACAGCGGGTTACCGGAGTACTAAGGACAAGTTCCCGCCATTTTCGGATTTACTCGATGTGTTTGAAAATGAACGGGTTCAACGAAAGCAGCTTGATGTGAAGATGATGGCGTTCGTTAAAGCTCAGGAGGACATGGTAAAGGCGAAAATACAGCACGCGCACCAAACCATGACGAACACAACCTGGATAACGAGTATTGTGGGTTGTCTGATCATCATTTACAGTATTGCACAATCAGTTATTTTGATTCGTTCGATCCGGCCGCTGCATCACATGAATGAACAATTGCTGGAGATGTCGGAGGGAGGGGGAGATTTGCGTAGCCGCCTCGATATTACATCCAAAGACGAAATTGGCATGATTGCCAGCTCGTACAACAAGCTGATCGCGGGCTTTCGCAATATTATTGTGGATGCTCAGGATACAGCCCGTACGTTATCTGTGACCGCCGAGCGGGTAAGCCTGAGCACTGAAGAGATGAACCAGGCCAATCGTCATACTTCCAGTGTGATGGAGGAGCTTGCAACTGGTATGGAGCATCAGGTCGATGATATTACAAGCACCACCGATACAGTGAAGGAGCTTGCTGACGGACTCAACCATATTGCGGTGACGAGCCAGCAGGTATATGAGCTAGCTGATACGGCTGCCAGAGATGCGCAAGCAGGGGAGCAATCCATCGGTCAAGCGATGCGGCAGATGAAAAAGGTCAGCGAAAGTGTAGATAGCTCTGCTCGTGCTGTACGTCTGCTCAGTGAACAGGCTGAACAGATTGGAATGATCGGTTCCGTCATTACCAGTATTGCCAAGCAAACAGGAATGCTGGCGCTTAATGCGTCGATTGAAGCCGCCAGAGCAGGAGAACAGGGCAGGGGATTTGCTGTCGTAGCATCTGAGGTAAGAAGGCTGTCTGATCAGGTATCCGTTTCAGCAGCGGAAATTACACAATTTGTACAGCATATTCAGGACCATGTTGGTCATGTAGCATCAACGATGCAAGCCGGAACGGTTGAAGTTCAATCAGGCGTGAAGATTATGGAATCGGCTGAAACGGCATTTCGTCAGATTGGCGGCTCCATTCAGCAGGTTAGCGATCAGATACACAGTGTAAATCGCTCTGTGGGACAGATGTCTACCGGATCGGGGCAAATGGTGGAAGCCGTAGAGCGTATCCGTGAAGTAGCCGAGCAGTCCGCAGGCGGAACCCAGAGCGTCAGTGCAGCCGCTGAGGAACAGCTGGCTTCCATGGAGGATATCGCTTCATCCATTCATACGCTGGCAGAAATGTCGAAATTGCTGAATACAAGGGTTGGAGGATTTAAGGTATAGATGTATGAAACCGCACCAAGGTAAACACAATAACACCTGTTGAACCATTTTGGACAGTTATGTTATTACTTTTGCAAAGGTGGTAACGGGATGCAACAAAATAAAGGGAATCTGCTTGCATTAGGTTCCATCCCGCTGATGATGACGTTAGGCAATTCCATGCTGATTCCTGTTTTGCCGGAAATCGGACGCAAGCTACATGTCAGTTCCTTTCGCATTAGCATGTTGATTACGGTATATGCAGTAGTTGCCATTTTGCTGATTCCAATAGCGGGATATCTCTCCGATCGATTTGGTCGTAAGGCCGTGATTGTACCCTGCTTGATCCTGACGGTGATTGGCGGGGGAATTTCTGCGGTGGGGGCATGGCTGCTTCATGATCAGGCAGCGTACTGGACCATAATTGGGGGACGGTTGCTTCAGGGGGTCGGAGCAGCGGGGGCTTTTCCCATTGTCATTCCGCTCGTGGGGGATTTGTATGAGAACGAGGAAGAAGTCAGCAAAAATCTGGGTGTAGTTGAGACGTACAATACATTCGGTAAAGTGCTAAGTCCGATACTTGGTGCGGCATTGGGAGCAGTTCTTTGGTTTTTGCCATTGGCGGTGATTCCGGGCCTCTGTCTGATTTCACTCATTTTGGTGCTTTGGCTGATTCATGCGCCCAAACGTAAGAACCAACCAGTTACGGTTCGGGAGTTTGTGGGAAATGTGAAGCAGGTGCTTACCGAAAAAGGACGCTGGCTATATGCTATTTTCGCCGTGGGTGGCATTTGTATGTTTGTCATTTTTGGCGTCCTGTTCTACTTATCTGACATACTGGAAAGTCGTTACAACCTTCGTGGAGTCTGGAAGGGTTTCGTGCTGGCGATTCCGCTGGTTTCTCTCTGTCTGTGTTCTTATATTGGAGGAAAGATCATCGGTAAGCACAAAAAACGGATGAAATGGATCGGTTTTGGCGGGTTGGCCGTGTTGACGATCAGCTTTGGCATTCTCGGATTTTTTCAACATATTTATGCGGTGATCGGACTGTTTACATTGGGGGGAGCCGGAATTGGACTGGCACTGCCTTGTTTGGATGCCTTGATTACGAAAGGGATTGAAAAAGAGGAGCGCGGAACGATTACCAGCCTGTACAGCAGTATGCGCTTTGTCGGGGTATCGCTAGGTCCTCCGGTTGTATCCTTGCTGATCGGAAGCAGTGGGCATGGTCTGCTCTTTGGCGTGATGGCCGGAGTGGGCGGAATTGCGGCTCTGCTCATGCTGTTTGCGGTCAAACCGAAGCAAGATGAACCCTCAGACGAAAAATCCGGTGAACATATGAACGCCACTGGAGGGCTGACAGATATATCACGAAAAAAACCGCTTTCTTCCAAGTTGAGACGCAAAACCCCGGCAAAGTAAAAGCGAGCCTAAACCAAAGAGCACCCGATTCCATGAAGCCATGGTGTTGGGTGCTCTTTTTTGAAATATGCTTACCCCTCGATAGGGACACGTGTCTTGGGCCTGCAACCTACAGCGATCTGAATAATATAGATGAGCAGGAACAATACGATAAACAGCGAGGAAAGGCGATACATCCACGCATAATCGCTGGCTTTGGCGATAATACCAAGAATAAGGGCACCGGCAGCTACCCCGAAATCGAGGGAATTTAGAAACATACCGTTTGCCATGCCCCGCTGCTTGGGCGACACAACCTGAATCATCCAGGTTTGCAAGGTCGGCTGCATGACACCAAAACCGATACCATAGCAAAGAGCGGACAGATACATGGAGGCGTCACTATGCGCGTAAGAAAGCAGGATAAGACCGCCGATCAGGAACAGGGCACCGGGGATGAGCAGCGCTTTTGCTCCTTTTTTGTCATAGATACGACCCGAGAAGGGACGTACGATCAGGACGGACAGCGCATTAAACAGGAAAAAATAAGCCGGATGCGACAGATTCGCTTCATCCCCGTAAAGCGCCATAAAGCCGAGCAATCCGCCGTACGTAATAGACATAAGCATGTTCAGCAAGGCTGGAATCCAGAGCTTGCGGTTAAATGCCGGTTTTCGTCCTTCTTCCAAAGGAACCATCGGCGGCTCAACATGTCCTTTCGGCAGGGTACGAATCAGCCAGTAGGCCAGCGGGAAAATAACGACAATGACAACTGATGTCGTATATACCAGCAGATGAAAGCTGCCGTATTGCAGCATCGAAATACCGATAGTCGGGCCAATAGACATCGCCAGGCTGGTGGACAGGCTGAAATACCCCATTCCTTCACCGAGGCGCTTGGCGGGAATGACATCCGAGGCCATTGTCGGAAATGCGGTACTGCTCATACCGAAGCCAATCCCGAACAGCATGCGCATGAGAAGCAGTACCGTAATTGTCGGTGAAACGCTGTATCCAAGCGTGCCCGCCAACGCGAACAGCAGACCGATGAAAATCAGGGTGCTGCGATGTCCTTTTTCCAGCATACGGGCTGAAAAAAGCCGGGCCGCAATCGCGCTTAATGCGAACAGCGTCGTAACGAGGCTGATCTGGACGGAACTGGCGTGGAATGTATTTTTTACATACGAAGGAATGGAAGACAGGATCATCTGTAATTCGAGAAATAAAAATAGATTGGATACCGTTAAAACGATAAATTCCTTGGTCCAAAGAGGTTGCTTGCCTTGTTGCATGTTAGTCGGTCTCTCCTTGTTTCTCTGATTCGGTCATGTTAGCGTGAATGTGTAAAAGTGTCTGGCGGAATTGCTCCATATCAGCAAAGGTAATTCCTTTTACAAAATCATGGTTGGCGTCACGTTCGACAGGAAGGGTTTCCTCTACAAGTTGTCGGCCTGCTTCGGTCAAATGAAGCAAATAAGCCCGACGATCCTGTGGACTATTCACACGGCGAACCCAACCCTTCTTGTCCAACAAATCAATAATTCGGGTCGTAGTCGGCTGGTCCTTGACGGCCTTGGCCGCAATTTCTTTCTGATTTAGGCCCTCGGCCTGATAAATTTGATACAGCACCGACCATTGCTCAGGGGAAATATCAAAAGGTTTAAGGCGCTGCATAAGCTGCTGGCTCATCTTACGGTGGGTAATGCCGAGCAGCATGCCGATGGAACAATCCGGGGGCAAGTTATTCATGAGTAGCTTCCTTTCTGTTTTCCGTACATAAATTAATTCAAAAATAAATTAATTGTTAAAACAATTATATGTAAAACAAGTTGTTTTGTCAAAAAAAGTTGTTCACCGATCACTATGATCTGGACCTGATTTGGAGAGAGGAGTCATGGATAATGCGATTATAACTGCATCACCATGATAGATGCTGTCATCACTCAGAATCAATTTCGGGAGGTTCTGAATCGAATAACTTCGTGCCTGAGCGCTGGAGAAAATGATGCGGAGGCACAAAAAACAGCCCGCAATATACGGGCTGTTCGGGTTTAAAGCAATATACTTTTGCCGTTTCGGGCGAATTAGGCTTTAGGTACAGTTTCCCAGTCCTTCAGGAAGCGTTCAATACCGCTGTCAGTCAGTGGGTGTTTCCACAGAGAAGGAAGCAGGGAACCTGGAATGGTGGCAATATGCGCACCAGACAGAGCAGCATCTTCCACATGCTTGATGTTACGGATGGAGGCTGCAATGATTTCGGCTTTCAGACCATAAATGTCCAAAATCTGTCTCAGGTCACGAATCAGCTTCATACCATCAACGGCGATATCATCCAGACGTCCTACGAACGGGCTGATAAAAGTAGCGCCAGCTTTGGCAGCCATCAAACCTTGAGCCGCGGAGAAAATCAGCGTTACGTTCGTTTTAATCCCGTTCTTGGTCAGCTCGTTACAAGCATACAAACCGTCTTCAGTCATAGGCAGCTTAATAACAACGTTTGGTGCCCATTTGGCAATCTCATAAGCTTCCTTGAGCATATCCTCGGCTTTCAAGCCAATGACCTCAGCACTTACGGGGCCTTCAACAATACTGCAAATCTCCTGAATGACTTCCTTGAACACCCGACCTTCCTTAGCGATCAGCGAAGGGTTCGTTGTTACACCATCAACCAGACCCAAACGTTCAATACGTTTGATTTCTTCAATGTTACCAGTATCCAAGAAAAACTTCATTTGCTTTCCTCCTCAGGGTTTTGTAATTCATAATACATATCACACACCATGCACATCAGCTAAATAAAAGGTGGCATATTGTACACGTTAAACTTATAATTAGTATGTATTACATACTAATTGTGACACATTTTAAAATTGAAAACAAGCGGTCTTTGATTAAGATTTGATGAATTGTCGGAAAATGCGGAAATTTACCGATCTATGCTCATCTATAATGTATACTACCCCATTCTATAAGGAGGTAATCATTATTCAACTGTCTGAAAGACAGCGGGAAATTGTTGATATTGTCCAGCGCCTGGCGCCTGTTACGGGGGATAAAATCGCTGAGGAGCTAGGGCTGACGAAACCGACCCTCCGTTCCGATCTTGCTTTGCTCGTCATGCTCGGTCTGGTAGACGCCAAGCCCAAGGTGGGATATTTGCCAGGACGTTACCCTAAATATGATAGTCATATCGGAACCATGCTTAAAAAGCTGACCGTGGCTGATGTGCTCAGTGATCCGATTTTGATTTCCGGTGACGCTACGGCTTACGATGCGGTACTGATGTTGTTTCAGCAAAATACGGGTACGTTGATGGTCACGGGAGAGGATCAGGAGCTGATCGGAATTGTTACTCGCAAGGATCTGCTGAAGGTGACACTGGGGCATACAGATCTTCACGCCGTTCCGGTAACGATGGCGATGACGCGACGGGCACAAATGGCGACACTTACTCCGGGTGCTTCTCTACTGGAGGCGATATCCAGGCTCGTTCGTCATCAGGTCAATTGCCTTCCGGTCATGGACGAGCAGTGTATGGAGACCTCCTCCATTCAGGCCAATGAATTGGTGGGTCGGGTTACCAAAACGGACATCATGAACGCTATTTTAAGCTTGACGGAAGAGAAGACGTAAAAGAAGATGTGGAACAAGAAAAAAGGGGGCCTTATATGTACTGGTTAGCCATGCTGACCATGCTGATTGATCATATCGGACTTGTATTTTTCCCCACTGATCCGGTCTGGAGAATTGCCGGCAGGCTTGCTTTTCCAATCTATGCGTATGCGCTGTATATGGGGTATGCCCGCACCCGGAATATGCGAAGCTATATGCTCCGCTTGCTCGGTATCGCCCTGATTTCTCAGTTGCCCTATATGCTGGCGTTCGATGTGTACAGGCCAAACGTGGTCTGGACGTTGTTGACCTCGCTGCTGGCACTGACCGCCGCGTCCCGCCTGAAAAATGGAGCGGCTATGGCAGGCTTGTATGTGCTGACAGCACTGGTCATGGAGCTTACCCTGATGGATTACGGAGCCTACGGGCTGCTGCTCATCCTCATTTATCGCTACACCCGCTCGTATATGATGGTTGCCGCACATTTTGCACTGAACGTCGTATATGACATGGTGCATCACGCGAATCTCCAGCATTTTAGTCTGCTGTCCACCATTCTTATCGCATGCTTCGCATCGGGGGAGAGTGGCTTTTATAAACGGGTACCGCGCTGGTTGTGGCGCAGCTTTTATCCGGTGCATCTGGCTGTTATTGCAGTCCTTCGCCTCTGGCCCTGAAATAAGCTCATAATCATCCTCAAAATTAGCAAAAGAACCTTTGAAACCACGAAATACATGGTTCAAAGGTTCTTTGTTATACCAAAGTTCAGGACGCTTTGTTAGGACCTTGGGCAAAAGGCAATGGCCGCTCTGGAGCGCCTTCCTTCATGTACTGCACCAATACTTCCGGAATATTGTGTATTCCGCCTGCATTAACACGATAGCCATTCGTTTGTCCAGGTGAGTTAATGCCACGCTTCACCGTGAAGGTAACGTCAATATCCAAGGCGCGGCAAATTTCCAGCGTTTCCTTGGTATATCCTCCATACGGAAAGGCAAGGACGTTGCGATCATTATGAAGATGCTTGAACAGCTTCTTGTCGGCGGTGTCCAAATCGTTGTAAACCCGCTGTTTAAATTCGCCCTCGGTTTCCATACGCCCCAGCTTTTTCGAATATACCGGACCCATGAGAAGCGGTTTTTCCTTGGTGCGTGCTACATTTGTGTATCCATACGCATGCTGGTCATTGGTGTGATTGTAAAAATCAACACCTTCAGCATGCATGTGCTGGATTTGTTCCCAGGTCAGTTTCGGAATACCGATGTGCTTGGGATTACTGATCGTGGATGTGATGAGAAAATTGGTTGCCGGTACACGGTACTTTTTCAACACGGGAAAGGTGTCTGTATAAAAAGATTCATAGCCGTCGTCGAAGGTCATGAGTACAGCATTATCGGGCACCTTGGCTTTATGCAGAATAAAGTCCGTATACTCTTTCATCGTGATCCAGTGGAAGCCGTTGGCTTTCATTTCATCCAGTTGCTTTGTCAAATTGCTGAGCTTGAGAGCGCCGGGATCGGGTGGAGTTTTGGTTACCTCATGGTACATCAGAACAATGACTTTGTTTTGGTAATATACTTTATCCGGCGTTGGCGTCAGAGAGAATAAATGTCGTACCAGCCGATCTGCATTAGCCGTACGTGTACGGTGGGTCCCTTTAACAACGGGTGGATGGTAGATGGCGCGTGCTTCGTACACTAGTATCCCTAAAATAGCTACCATGCTCATAATCAGCATCGTTCTTTTGAATATGACGTGTTTCATGTGATGACATCCCCCGCATGCAAAAATTCTAAAAGTGCAGATATGTAAACCAGATATCTATTAGCAAAATCTAGTCTATCATACCTAATACACGCGGGGGAAATATCACAACTTTGTTACCTCTGTGTTGCTTTTGTCGATACCGACGATGCGGCAGGGAAATAACCGATTTCAACCGCATGCTGGATCATGCTTTGAATAAACTCCAGATCGGTTGTCGGGCATTGCACACCGGCCTGATCCAGTAGAGCGGCGGTCACAGGACAGCCGTATCGGTAAGCCGAATCCTTGGCTCCGTCCCCTTCCAGTTGGCCCATAGCGAGGTGCAACGCATCCTCCTGAATGCCCGAAGACGGGGTCAGCAGCCAAGCGCTGTACTCGTCAAAAGGCATCGTTTTTACTGCGTATCCAAGCTGGTTGACCATAGCAATCAGCTTATCATACGGCAGCGGGTTCGGATTGCAAATATGGAAAATGCGGTTTGCGCTTTTTTGATGCACGGATAGCTCCACAATAGCGCGGCTCGCATAGTCAATCGGCGTGAAGTCCGTATGCCAATCAGCCTGTGGCGCTTTGCCTAGCAGCAGCATTGCCTTCATCATCCGGTAGTAGGCGTTACTATCAATATTGCGCTGGAAACGTCCGTTAGCCGAGTGGGCCGTCAGATTGCCTGCACGATAGATAGAGACAGGTGTACCCGACTGGGCCGCCTGGAACAGCAGCTTTTCCGCTGCGAGCTTACTGTTCGTGTACAGGTTGTCCACCTGTAGCTCGTCAGGGAAGGAGGACAGCTCCAATACGGATTCCCATTGTCCTTCATTCGCCAGATCCTCCGGTATGCCCATGGTTGAGACATGATGAAAAGATACCCCCGGCTTGGCCTGAGCAATTTTCAGCAACTCCAGCGTTCCGGTTACATTCGTACGGTCAAAGGCAGCCGAATCACCAAAATGGCGAACGTCAGCGGCGCTGTGAATAATACCGTCAATTTGATGCTCCAGCATATGGCGGTCAACGTCAGAGAGGCCGAGGTCCGTCTGCTCCAGATCACCGTACACCGCTTTGACCCGTCCTTCGATCAGGCTGGAAACGTCTGGTCCAAAATATCCTGTCAATACGGATTGAATACGTTCGATGCCGGATGGACCGTCCTGAGAAGGGCGTACCATGGCATACACTTTGGCTCCCGTCCGTTGAAGCAGGTCATAGAGAATATGCGAACCGAGATAACCTGTAGCCCCGGTCAATAACACAACATTCATGTCGCGCAATTCAGCTACATCCGCGCTGCCTGAAAGCTCTATAGGATGCTCATTCAGGTCTGTTTTTTCTTGTGTAACTGCTATCGTTTTGCGTTGAGGTGTTTGTTCCGTACCCAATTGCTCCACGTATTCGGCAAGCTCACGAACGGTTTTGTAGCGGAAAAAGTCTCCAATACGTAACACACCATAACGCGGCTTCAAAATAGCCAGCACATGAATGACACGAAGGGAGTTGCCACCGATCAGGAAGAAGTCATCTGTTGCGCCGATGTTGGTTTTGCCAAGTACCTGTGTCCAGGCTTCGGCTATAAGCGTTTCAGTTCCTTCACGGAGAGGTTCCCCGCCGTAGGAGCTGTCGGACGCCTCGGGAAGTGGCAGCAGGGCCAGCTTTTTGCGGTCAATCTTGCCCGTCGGTGAAATCGGCATAGCTTCCAGATGAACGACATGGCTCGGTACAAAATAGGAAGGCAGCTTGTCCGCAATATAAGACTGTATTACGTCTTGCGGAATGGACTGTCCGTCCGTAGTTGTGTAATAGCCAACCAGCATATTTTGATCCGTGTGATCCTTGACAGCTACGACAGACACGTCCTGAACGCCCGGATGCTTGGAAAAATGATCTTCAATCTCCCCAATTTCAATCCGGTTGCCCCGGATTTTGAGCTGTGAATCCTTCCGGCTTACGTATTCAATCGTACCGTCCGGCAGCAGCTTGGCGATATCGCCTGAGCGGTACATTTTTTCACCCGGAACAAAAGGGTTGTCCACGAACGATTGTGCCGTCCGTTCCGGCTGATGGAGGTAGCCGTGAGCCAGTGCCGGCGTAGCAATGCATACTTCACCGGGAATGTTAATCGGGCATAGCTTGTTATCATCGTTGACGATATAGACCTTGTAGTTATAAATCGGCTTGCCGATCGGGATGTTCACGACGTGCTCAGGCACAGCACCACGCACCCGGTGGGTCGTCGTTGCTACGGTGCATTCAGTCGGTCCATACACGTTCACGATGTCTGTATCTGTACCGAATTTGCTCTGGAAGGCCCGAACTTGTGAGCCGTACAGGGCTTCGCCTGCCACGGTGACAATTCGTACCTTGGCTAATTTGCGGTAGCCTTCGTCTGACAAATACGTAGATAGCTGATTAAAGAACACGGTTGGCAAAATGGTAATGATCGTCGTGCCTGTGCGTGCGATGGCTTCTGCGAATTCTTCAACAGACACGCGTTCCTCAGAGGACAACAGGTACAGCTTGGCTCCGTAGAACAAGGCTCCAACCGTATCCCAAACGGATGCATCAAAGCTATAGGTGGCGAATTGAGTCAATACATCCTGAGGTGTAATATCGCAATCGCGCTGTACGACAGCCCCCAGGTTCACGACGCCCCGGTGAGCAATCAAGGCACCCTTCGGCTTGCCTGTCGAGCCGGACGTATAGATGACATAAGCGAGATCATCCGGACCTACGTTAACGTTCGGATTGCTTGCGGCATAGCCTGCCAGAGGCCCGTTGTTAATGGCCAGAATTTCTTTGACCGTCTCAATGGAGCCGCATAGTTCAGCCGCTTGCCCGACGAGTGCAGAAGTCGTAAGGACGAAGGGAGAACGCGTGTCCTCGACGATGTAGCTGCTCCGGTCGGCTGGATGGGCTGGATCGACAGGCACATATACACCCCCGGCTTTCAGAATACCAAGCAGGGAAATGACGGTTTCCAGGCTTCGCTCCATGAAAATGGTCACGAATTCGCCTTTTGCCAGACCTCTGGACAATAGCACGCGTGCAACTTGATTGGCGCGTTCATTAAGCTCACGGTACGTATATTCTCCGGCGTGGGAAGCGATGGCCGGACGATCCGGGTACTGCGAAGCGGCTTCCTCGAACATTCCATGAATGGTCTGATGCTCAGGATACTTCACAACTGTTTTATTTAAGGCTTCATAGGCTGTCCGATCTGCTTCGGATAAGATGTCAACCGAATTGACAAGGGCATGGCTGTTGGTGAGTGCGCCACGCAGAAGAAATTCAAAATATTCTGTATACCGAACAACCGTTGTTTCCAGAAGAAGTGATTCATCATACCGAATCTGTATTTGGTAAGTGCCGTTGTTCTCACGGATCACCCAGTCCATGATACGAGGCTCTGTATCTTCATTGACCAGCAGATTTACCGAAAACGAGGTATCCGCTTGCGGGTCTGCCAGATAAGCCTGGGGCTTATGGAGCATTTCCTGAAACAAGTCTGCCAGCTCATGGAAATTAGTATTATTTTCTATTGTTAGTGAAGCTGTGAGTATACCGGATTGAGGCACGAAAGTAGAGAGGGAGATATCTTCTTCTGCGGACAGACGATACAGCCATGCTGCATATACTGACAGAAGCATGGCATGTTGTTCTTCCGCTGACGTTTGCTGATGCAACAGCTTCGAGATGCTTGGTTCTAACTCTACCTGATAAGTAGAGTATGTATGTTTGCGTTGCAGACGTGAAAAATCCAAAGGAACCAGGAATGGGGATGGCGCTGTTTGTGTACTGTTTTGTAGTAATAAAACCATTACGCTTACCTCCTGAACATATGATGTCGTAATATGAATGCTAAAGTCAGTAAATGCCTCCGATCCCGTCAAATGCATGAATAGGAGGGAGGCACTACCGAACGACTTACTTATTGAATAAGTTCCAAAGTAGATAATTATGATTTGGTGCGGTTAGGGTCTGCAATTTTGAAATAAGAAGTAATTTCCTGAAGCTCTTCCGACATGGATGACAGCTTATGGGATGATTCAATGATGGAATCCAGAGAAGCTTGTTGTTCATCAACCGTTTGTGCAATATGAATGCTGTTGTTAGCTGTTTTGCTTACGGTGGAAGAAAGATCATCTGCTGTCGCCGTCATTTCCTGCGTACCGGCGGATATTTCCTCGGTAGCGCTGGATACTTCTTGAATTTGCCATGCCACCGTTTTGATTGCTTGAAGAATGTTATTGAACAGCTCGCCTGCTTGTCCGGCTACGACGATTCCGCTCTGTGCCTCAACGTTACCTTGATCCATCGATTTCACAGCCTGACCGATTTCACTTTGAATCTCTTCGATCAGCGGCGTGATTTGTTTCGTTGCATCCGCTGTTTGTTCTGCCAGCTTGCGTACTTCGCTGGCAACCACGGCAAAGCCTTTACCTTCCTCACCGACACGCGCTGCTTCAATAGAAGCATTCAAGGCAAGCAGGTTTGTTTGGCTGGAAATGCCTGAAATCGTACCGATGATATTACCAATTTCCTGTGAACGGTCATTCAGTAACTTGATAATACGGGATGTATTCGTAACTGTATCGGTAATCAAATGCATTTGTGAAGAAACTTTGCCCATGATTTCGTTGCCTTCATTAGAACGCTTCTCTACCGAATTGGCTTCCTCTGCAACGGTGGCGGAACTGGCGGCAATATTTTGGATAACCGAGGCCATTTCAGCCATGGCCCGTGCGCTATCGCCCGTTGCCTTTTCCTGTGCACGGATATTTCCCGTAATTTCATTGATGTTCTGATTGATGATGTTCGAATTGATTCCGTTTTGTTCGCAGATTGCGAGTAATTCCTTCGCCGATTCATTCACTTCATCAGTTGTCAGCTTCACTTTGGTCATAATGCTGTTAATATGGCTTACCATATCGTTGAAGTTTCTATTCACAACGCCCAGATCGTCTTGCCCTGCTTGAATTTGAACGTCCAGATTTCCACGGCTTACTTCACTGATACCGTACATCAGTTGTTTAATAGGGGACAGCGTACGCTTCACGACCCAATATTGGAGCGCCAAGCAGATGAGCAGGAAGATAGCCAGAATGGTAGCACCGCTGATCAGCAGCTTGGTCAAACCGGCAGGTACAGCGCCTGCATCTGCATCGACAGCAAAATATGCAAAGATTTTGCCACTTGAATCTTTAAGCGGATACGTCAAGGTTGTCCACGTACCGAAGCTGTCATCATAGAAACTGGTAAACGTCGGTTTTCCGGTATCCAGCATATGGCTTACGCCTTCTGCGACAACAGAGGGTTGTTTGTACATAGCGCCGACACCCAATTTATCTTTTTCGAATGCTTCTCTCAGAGCGGTAGGCATCGCTACAATAGATGTCTGGTCACCGTCTTCCAGCTCGGTTCCGAAGATATAAGCCTGAGAGATATTTGGGTTCGTCGCTGTGATGTTATCCAGATAAGTGCGTAGTTTGGCCTGAACGGGACCATCATAACTTTTTTCCTGAACGGCTTGGGTTACTTCATTTACATTAATTCCCTCAGCCCACTTTAATGTGATTTTTTCCACTTGCCCATGCAATTGGTCTATCAAAATCGTACGTTGGATCAAATAACTGGACACAATAAGGACTAGCCCAATCAATACGATGTTGAAGAAAGATAATAATAAGTTCTTGGTGAAGAATGATAAGCTACTC
The DNA here is from genome assembly GCF_000520815.1 of Paenibacillus maysiensis. Taxonomy (GTDB): domain Bacteria; phylum Bacillota; class Bacilli; order Paenibacillales; family Paenibacillaceae; genus Paenibacillus; species Paenibacillus maysiensis. The sequence continues at coordinate 16,245 of NZ_ASRY01000074.1, forward strand.
CACTTTTGCAAAATGTTCCACTCCCTGGTTGTAATTTTTGTATATTGGTGTTGAACCGCTTATCGAATGAGATAATTTAGTTCCCCTTACAAACATATTAATTAAGGCAATAGACCTCTTGAAGTTTTGTTAATAGGTCTTTAGTCCTTTTTAAATAAGTATGTATCCCTATATATATGTCGTACGATAAGCCCTTGAAATGAATACCTAGCCCAATAAAAAATTAATTTTTACCGGGTAATTCCTGTGCGTGCTTCAGTATATTCCATTTTATACTTCAACTTGAAAATGAAATTCATTTCAGGCTTTAAGAAGGTATCCAATAGAAACCATCATACTTTATAATAGAGTCAAATGCACTTGTCAATTTGGGACATTTTTCATATTTGGCGTTACAGATGCTTGATATGCCGCGGTTTTTGCGGGTTCCTTGCAAAATGAGTCAATATAGCCACGACATAGGAAGAGGGATGAAGAGAATGTCCAAGCTTACGATTGTAAAGGTTGAAAGTGATCACGCAGATCTGCATGAATTGATTCAAAGTCTGGATGAGGATTTGCTGAAAAGGTATCCTGCTGATGAAATTTACTTGGTTGATTTTTCCAATCCGAAAGTTAAAGAAATGATTTTCGCTGTTGTGTATTCGGATACAAAACCGGTCGCTTGCGGCGGACTTAGGCCTATAGATGCGGAAGAGATGGAGCTTAAGCGATTTTATGTCGATTCTTCTTATCGTAGGCAAGGCATTGCCGTCAGTCTGTTAGCTTTTCTGGAAGAAGAGGCCCGTAAACGAGGCACTATAAGAATCAAGCTGGAGACAGGGGCTGCTCAACCTGAAGCCATTGCTCTCTATACGAAGCAGGGATATGAGCCTATTGAACGATTTGGTGAATATGAAGAGGATGAAAATAGTCTTTGTTACAGTAAGAAGCTGACAGTGTCTTTATAAAACGTTTTTATATAAAATGAATGATGAACCATACTAGCCTATATAGCGGGAGTGATGATAATGAATTTGAAACAAAAAGCAGCTGAAAAAGCAGTAGAAGCCATTGAGGACGGCATGAAAGTAGGACTGGGCACAGGCTCCACAGCTTATTGGGCCATTCAAAAAATAGGTGAGCGTGTGGCGCAAGGCTTACATATACAGGCTGTAGCTACTTCCCAAGCTTCGGAGGATCAGGCCAGAGAACTGGGAATTCCCATCGTTCCATTTGATCAGATTGGACGACTCGACGTAACGATTGACGGAGCGGACGAGGTGAATGAGCAGCTTGTTCTGGTGAAGGGTGGAGGTGGAGCTTTACTGAGAGAGAAAATCGTGGAAAGCAACAGCAACCGGCTAATCATTATTGTGGACGAGTCCAAAGATGTGAAGGTACTGGGTGCATTTCCATTACCAGTCGAAGTCGTACCCTTTGCCAGTGAATGGACGTTGGAGGCATTACAGCAGACAGGCTGCCGGGCTGAGTGGCGAATGAAGGACGGGGAGCGTTTCCAGACGGATAACGGCAATTATATTGCCGACTGTCGTTACGGAACCATTGAAAACCCGCAAGAGCTGGAAATCCAATTGAACCAAATTCCGGGGGTGGTCGATAACGGACTGTTCATTAATATGGCAGACCAGGTTATTATCGCACGGGCCAATGGACAGATTGACGTTCGAAACAAGTGATGCCTAACGCTCGTCTGCTTCGCAATGTAGCCTTTGTGGTATTCATTTTATATACGGGGCTGTTATTATATTGGATGTTTCTTGGTTTTGGGCGTACATTACGACCGGGTCCTCCATATTCATATAATATCGTTCCGCTGGATACGATCGGGCGATATATGAGGGCGGCACAGTCGCTTCCTTTTCGGGTGTGGGGTGTCAATTTGTTCGGTAACATCGGAGTCTTCGTCCCGTTTGGCATCCTTCTGCCTATCATTTGGGTAGCCTTACGCAGATTAGGCAGCTTGTTGCTGACCGTGGCGGCCGCGCTTATAATTCTTGAAGTGTGCCAAATGCTGCTCGGCGCAGGCACGATGGACGTGGATGATGTGATCCTGAATGTACTGGGAGTGCTTTTTGGCAGGGTTGTTTACAAGCTACTACGAAAGAAGTTGGAGATTGAATAATGAAAGCCCTGCTCTCCCGGAAGGCGCTTCTTGTGCCGATTGGGGTCGGGCTTTTTTACATAATAGACTGTAGTTTTCGCATAATACAACTTCGTAACCAGGGGGATAAAAAGGTTGAACTTGACAAAAGTTTGCAATTAATATATCTTTGAATAAAGATATAAGTAACGGAGGCTTGTTAATATGTCAGTAAAACCAGATGATCAGGACTTGGCGCTTAACTTGTTTGTTGTGCTGGCTCGCGCCTATAATTCGGTCACATCCCGTACGAATCGGGATATTCATAGTCATGGATTGAACACAACGGAATTTGGTGTACTTGATCTGTTATATTATCGTGGACCGCAGCCCTTGCAGAAAATTGGTGAAAAGGTGCTGATCTCCAGTGGAAATATTACGTACGTCGTAGATAAACTTCAGAAAAAAAAGCTGCTCACCCGGCGTGCATCACAGGATGATCGGCGTGTGATTTATGCAGAACTGACTGACGAGGGACGTCATTTCTTTGAGCAAATATTTCCGCAGCATCATCGTGTTATTATGGAGACAGTGGACGGCTTGTCCGTGCAAGAGAAAGAACAGGCCATTCATCTGCTAAAAAAGCTGGGACTAACGGCTGAGGGACAGAAAAGTAACAACTAATAAGCTGTAAATATCCGAGCTAAATAGGCTTATAAATAAAATACCGGTTTTCCGGTATTTTATTTTTTTACACGCATTCTTAGGCAGCGGGGTTAATGTAAAGGCGGAAATCAGGTATAATTGACAAATAGTCACACTCGGATGTTCCCTCAGTTACAGTCTATGGATATAAATACGGCCTTGTCGGGAAAGGAGCTGTACATGAGTATACAGCAATATACCGCAGGTGAATGCATTTCCGTCATTCGGATAAAACGATGGTGCTGATGCATCTGGATTTGGGGATACAGTAAATTGGAAAAAAGGGGAATACGCCTCTTTTATTACGAATGATAATTCGTTAGCGGCTGATGTGGGTCAATATTTGGAGTATTTACTCGCAGGTAACCGCAGACAGGCTGCTACATGTCATGTGAGAATTATGGTCGGTGGTTTGCCCTTTAATCTTGATCCGTGCTTGTGGCAGGAAATAGGGGCGGACGGCTGTGCACCTGATGCAGAGGAAGCGCTGGAGGTAGCAGAACACCTGCTGTCGTCCAGGGTGTGAGGCAGTTTAAAATATTTGTAACCAGGAGTCATTGGGTAAAGGGGGCCTTTTATATGAAGGAACCGGCAGCAGAAATGGCTGTCCTGCGGAAAACGATTGAGCAATTAAGAGATGAGATTGTGAAAAGCAAGGCTGAAGAAGAAAAGATGCTGAATGAATTTTCAGCGATGAATAATGAGCTTGTCAATTTGCAGCGTCAGCTTGCCAAAAGCAATGAAGATTTAAAGCGGACAAAGGAAGAAGCGGTACGGGCGAATGACTTGAAAAGCACCTTTCTTGCAGTGGTCAGTCATGAATTCAGGACTCCGATGAACGGAATACTCGGGATGATCGAAATGCTGGGCTCATCCAGGCTTTCCCCGGATCAACGGCAGGCGATCAGTGTCATACGCGAATCGGCATCTTTGCTGCTAAATATGATTAATAACCTCCTTGATATATCCAAGGTGGAAGCGGGACAAATGGAGCTGGAGATCGGGAGCGTCAGGGTTCAGGCGATTATGAGCCACGTTGCCCAGTTGTTGGAGCCGCAAATCTATCAGAAGGGAAATCGTCTAAGCATAGAGGCCGATTCCGGCGTAGCAGACCATCTGGAGGGAGATTCCGCACGGATCATGCAGATTTTGCTCAATCTGCTGAACAATGCCAATAAATTTACGAGCGATGGATTGCTAGTTGTTCGAACGAAGCTGGTAGAAGAAACAGAAGATTCCCAGCGTATTCGGTTTGAGGTGCAGGATTCAGGCATCGGGATTTCACCGGAGGATCAGGTCAAGTTATTTCAGCCCTATGTGCAGGCAGGGGAAGGCAGCTCTTCACAATATGGAGGAACCGGACTGGGGCTATGGATATGCAGTTCATTCGTTGATCTGATGAAGGGACAGATTGGAGTCATCAGTGAGGAAGGTCAAGGCTCTACGTTCTGGTTTGAGGTTCCTCTTGTCAGGGGAACAGGGCAGGCAGACGAAGTGAAGGAGCATGAAAGCGCCGAGCTGACAGGGCTTGGTGAGTGGCTGCGTGAGCATAGTCATTCCCTCGCTATTCTGGTAGCCGAGGATAATCGGGTTAATCGTCAGGTGGTCGAGTTACAGCTTCGTCACTTGGGATTCCAGCATATTGATTTCGCGGAGGATGGAGAGGCTGCCGTAAAAGCGGCCTCTCAACGGACTTATGCTTGTATTTTGATGGATCAACATATGCCCATCATGAATGGTATTGATGCAGCAAGGGCCATTCGCCAGCGTGAAGCGGTGGACAAGCTACCCCCGGTGCCAATCATTTCTTTGACAGGGAACGTGTCAGAGGAGGATAGAGCGAGGGGCCGGGAAGTTGGGGTGAACGACTATCTGTTGAAGCCGGTAATGATCGAACGACTGTCTGAGAAGCTCATCCAATGCCTTCCCATGGCCGCTGCCGAGCCTATCCTTAATGAAGAAGTTATTCATGAAATTATGCTGCTGGACGAGGATGGCAGCATGGGATTGCTGGCTTCACTCGTAGAGATGTACACCAGTGATACACCTGCTAAAATAAGCACATTAATTGAACTGGCTACTGCGGACGAATCAGCAAAAGTAGTGGAGGTTGCTCACGAGCTGAAATCAGGTAGCGTGAGTCTGGGAATTGGGCGTTTGTCCACGTTATTTTCCGATATTGAGCAGCTTGCACGGGAGAACCGACTTGAAGCTGCACAAGAGAAGCTGGCTGCCCTTCAGTCTGCTTATCAGGCAACGTGTAGGGAACTGGAACGATATATCCGTCAGTAACCGTTGGAATTTTCCCTGTTAGACTTGCACACAGATGGAAAAGCTGTGCGCAAGTTTTTTTCTGGAGACAGGGCGGAGAAGGAGACATAGATAACAGATATGAAAGAACAGTTTCGTTCGATTCACCCACTGGCCTGGACGATTATTGCGGGTACTATATTTGGTCGGATGGCGACATCCATGAGTATCCCGTTTTTGTCCATTTATTTGACTACCCGATTGGGGGTATCCCCTTTTCATACAGGGATGATCGTATCGGTCAGTTCATTAGTTGGCATTTTTGCCAGCTTTTACGGTGGATATATTTCCGACCGGATCGGACGACGTAAAGTGATGCTGGTGTCCATCGCCAGTTGGGCACTTGTATTCGTGGCTTTTGCGTTGGCTGAAGCGGCTTGGGCCTTTTTCGTCATCAATGCTCTGAATGGACTGTGCAGATCCTTGTTCGAGCCAACCTCGCGGGCGCTGTTATCAGATGTAACCCCCAAGGAGAAAAGACTGCTCATCTACAATATGAGATATGCGGCGATTAATGTAGGTGTGGTGGCAGGGCCATTGCTTGGTTTGATGTTGGGATCGGCATCCTCGGGTACACCGTTTATGGTAGCGGCTGGTGTGTATGCGTTGTACGGGGTGTTGCTGTTGATCCAATTTACTCGGTATGCATCAGATCTGCATTCAGGGACAACGGCGGGAGAGGCTCCACTGCGGATGGGCGAGGCGTTCCGTACAGCCAGCCGTGATCCGGTGTTTATGCCGATTTTGCTGGGGACGGTATTTTGTGTGATGGGCTATGCTCATTCCAATTCCACAATGCCTCAATTCTTGTCCTTATCCTTCGAGGAAGGGACCCGGTGGTTTACATACATGCTTACAGTCAACGCGGTGTGCGTATTGGCTTTTCAATATCCGCTGGTACGACTGGCAAGCCGTTTTTCCCCGGTGAATTCCTTGATTGCAGGAAATATATGTATTGCAGTCAGCCTGTTGCTGTGCGGTATGTTAAATTCGGGCTGGATGTTTATACTGGATATGGTGCTGTTTACAGTGGGGGAAGTACTGCTGTTCACGATGCTGGATGTATTAATTGACCAAATTGCAGATGCTCAATATAAAGGGACCTATTTCGGTACGATTGGCTTTAATAATCTGGGTAGCGTGCTTGCTCCATTGTTTGGTGGCTGGCTGCTGGATACCTATGGTCAAACAGCGCCGCTTGCCGTTTTTGTTCCGGTTGCGCTGTCGGTCGTGCTTGGCATTCCGTTCCTGCTAGTCGCACGCCGCCGTCTGGCGCAGCGTACAGCCCGGATCGCAGCTCAAGGAGGGGAGTCCGTGCAGCAACTGTCATCATAAAAAAGGGAGCTGAGTGCAGGATGAAGTCGGAAGAAGATGTGCTACGAATCATACAATATATGAATGATCCGCAGGTGCTGGAAGACTTGCGCTATGTGCGAGAGCTGAGGCTGCCGCAAGGCTGTATTGCCGCAGGTTATGTACGTAATCGGGTATGGGACAAGCTGCATGGTTATACGACTCCTACGCCTTTGAATGATATAGATGTTATTTATTTTGACCCAAAAAATACGCTGGAGGAACGGGATGAGCACCTTGAGCTGTCTTTGAACCGCAAGCAGGCGGGACGCAACTGGTCTGTCAAAAATCAGGCGCGGATGCATCTTCGCAACGGGACAGCTCCTTATGCTTCGGTAGAGGATGCGATGAGCCGCTGGCCGGAGACGGCTACAGCGGTAGCGGTTAGATTGAATGACGAGGATCAAATGGAGGTCGTTTGTCCGCATGGATTAAAGGATCTGCTGGATATGCGGGTACGCCAAAGTTCATTGTTCCGCCATACGACGGCTTTTCGTCAGCGTGTATTTGAGAAGCAGTGGCTGGATAACTGGCCGTTGCTTATGTTGGAGAACTAGAGTGTAATTCCCATTTCAGGTTATAAGGAGAGACGATGAACCATGTTTAAAAATATAAAAGCAGATTCGGATCGTGAGGAGGTTCTGGAGCTGCTAACCTACGCCGTGCTGGATCATCCTGAACGCGGAGAGGCAGCTTTACGTACTTACCAAGCTTCGGATGACTGGAAGCTGTTCGGTGTGGAAGATGAAGGACTTATTGTAGGTATTGTCGGATTTAAGGAGCAGGAGGATGGAACAACTGTAATCCGGCATCTGGCCGTGTTGCCCGAAAATCGTCATAGAGGATATGCCAGAGGTATGCTGCTTACCCTCATTCAGGAACGTAATCCAAAACGGCTCACCGTGGATACGGACGCGGAAGGGGCAGACTTTTTCCGTAATGTGGGCTTTGCCGTATATGGGTCGGAGGACTTGTCCGAGGGCGGGCAATTTCATTGTGTGTATGAAATGGACGAAGAATAAGCGAATCACGGGGTCCCGCGTCTCTTTTTTTACATAAGATATGTTATGTCGGGAATTGACATCATGCTCATGTAAAAGTTGAAGTGCCTTTGGTTGCAAAGGCATTAGCGGGGAGGTGGGTTCCAATGGGTTACCACTACACAGCTATAGGAGATTCATTAACGACAGGTGCAGGGACGCTGCTGACTAGCGGATTTGTGCCTACCTATCGACGAATGGCGGAAAAACGTCTTCGTACTCCAGTCAGTTACGAGAATTTGGGGATCAACGGACTGACATCGCAGGAGCTGCTGGCGATGGTACGCAACAATCAACTCTTTCGGTCGGCGTTGAGCCGGGCTGAACTCATAACGGTGACGATCGGCGGGAATGATCTGCGCCCATACGCCAGCGCTATTGCTGGAGGCTCCGGTTCGTCTGCGTCGTCCATTCCGCAAGCACTGAACCGCACGAAAGAACATGTACGCCAAATCGTACATGCCCTGTATCAGATAAAATCCGGCCAGCGTGAGCCATGTATCATTCGGATGGTAGGGCTGTATAATCCTTTTCCGGGCGTGAGGGAGGCGGGGATATATGTGCGCCAATATAACTCATTTCTCGCTACGCTGGGCGGTCCGAATTACCGGGTGGCGAACATTTACCCTGCGTTTGAGGGCTACGAACGGGAGCTGCTCTCGCTGGATCGGGTGCACCCGAACAGCCGCGGCTATCGCGTCATTGCCGAGGAGCTGGATCGGCTTGGCTATGCGCCATTGCGGTGAGCGTAGAAGGGTATGTGCAACAGATAAAAGAGGTCCATCATGGCAGTAGTATCTGACCATAGTGGACCTCTTTTTTGCTGCTTTTAAGCCAGAAAAGCCGTTCAGATAAAATATCCGTCTTAGCCGATGAGTTTACGGAATAAGCTGCGTACAGCCCACTTGCGCTCACTTCGTTTGCGGTATTTGGGCAGAGAACGATAGACGGCAATCGACTGGTTAAAGGCTGCCGTGGCCTCATCCTTGCGCCCCAGCAAACGATACATCAGGCCTGTCAGATAATAGCCCTCGCTGGAGGAAGACTGAATCTCCTGAAACTGTTGGAGATAATGCAGCGCCTTGCTTATGTCACGTTCCTTGAAAGCTGCGGCTAAATGCAAATAAGGCTCACCGTATTGCACCCGTGGGTTAATATCCAGTGCTTTCAGTAAATGCGGTTCTCCACCTTCGATGTGGCCCGTATGAACCTCAGCCGTTCCCCGTGCATTCCAATAATCGGCGGAACCCTCATAGCGAGACTCAATGCCCCGCAGCAATTCCAAGGCCTGATCGTATTTCTTGCTCTCGATCCAAATACGAGCCAAATCGAACTTGGCAGCCACATCGTTGGCATTTAAGGCAATCTGTTGACGCAGCCGGGCAGCATTGCGCCTTCTTTTCCATGGCTTGCTGATGCTGGGTAATACACCGACAAAGCTGCGATCCAATATATAGATCACAATCAGCAGTACGAGTAACGCCAGAAACGGGTTGCCGAGCAAGCTCCATAATAGAGAGAAAATTAAAAATTTCCCGATCATTCTGCTCCCATCCTCCTGTACATGTAACGATCCATACTTTCCACATTATAGCATAGGGCCACTTTAAAGGTCATTAGCATGGCGAGGCTTCGAGGGAGCGTAAAACAGGCAGTGTGAAGTAGTTTGTTCATTTATGATGTTCGATGTACATTCTTACCAGAAAGGCGACTTTGGAACGGTGGTAGCTCTCTAACTTGGTAGGGTACTTGTACGTGCTTTTGAGATAACAGTGGGCACAAATGAATGCACCTTTGGACATAATGATAGATTCGGTTGAATGGCAGAGTACACAACGTTCAGGCTTATGCTTGTAAAAATGGCTTCTTCGCTAAAGTGAATGTTAGATGTCTGTTTA
>NZ_ASRY01000075.1 GCF_000520815.1 Paenibacillus maysiensis
TCGTTAGCTCCGGCCGGTGCAGATATCCCCTGGCCAATCCGTCTCCTGCAATGCACATTTCCCCGGCTGCTCCCAGCGGCAGCAGCTTTTGATGTGTATCCATAATGTAAATTCGAGTATTGGCAATCGGTTTCCCAATCGGTACCGATGGATACCCCATATCCTCTTCCCTATACGTCCACGCGGTTGCAATTACGCTCGATTCGCTCGGACCATAGGCGTTCATATACTCCACGCTGTCCTTCCACCGCATAACCAGCTCTTTGGTAATCGCAGATCCGCCCGTCACCAGTTTTTTCAGCATAGGCAGCCTGTCCGGCTCAATCCCAGCCAGATAGGTTGGCGGCAGCAGCGCAATCGTAATTTGGTTTTCGTTCATGAAGCGTGCAAATTCATTCAGATTATTAATAATATCCCGCGAAACCAGATACAGCGTTCCGCCTCCCAGCAAAATCGTGAACATTTCCCAAACCGAGGCATCAAACGAACTGCTGGCAAATTGCAGCATCCGGTCCGATCCGTCCACGCCCCATTGTTCCTGGAAGAAATGCTGGAGGTTGATCACTCCCCGGTGTTCTACCATGACCCCTTTGGGTTTCCCCGTAGATCCCGAGGTATAAATGATATAAGCCAAATCCTCCGGTTTGTTAACAGGCTCCGGATTGGCACGGTCTAGCTCTATATGCCTCAGGCTTGCGTCATCCAAGTCCATGATTGTCCCGTGATAGGTCAGCTTGTCCCGGAGATGCTTTTGCGTCAGTACAATGGACGCACTGCTGTCCTCCAGCATGTAGTGAATCCGTTCCTCCGGATAATTCGGATCTATTGGCAGGTAGGCTCCGCCCGCTTTGAGTGTTCCCAGGATGCCTATGACCATTTCCATGGAACGCTCCGCCATGATGGCGATGATATCGTTTGGCTTCACTCCACGCTCTCTCAAGACAATGGCCAGCCGATTCGCCTGCTCGTTCAGCTCCCGGTAGGTCAGCGTTTGCTCTCCCCAGACCAAAGCCGGATGATCTGCTCTTTGCTTCGCTCGTTCCTCAAACAGTCCCTGAATCGTGTGATCGTTCGGATATTCCGCCTCCGTATGGTTAAAATCACGGAGCTGCACGCTGCTCTCTTCCTCCGGTACGATCTCGATATCTTCGATCCTCATCTTTGGACAACGGATGATTTCACGGATGATCATTTTAATCTGTCCGGCTACCCGCTCCATAAAGCCTCTGTCATAGGCCAAGCTATTGTAGCGGAATTTAATTTGCAAATCGTTCTCAGGCACAACAATGAAATTAAAATCAAAATTCGTCTGTTCGGAGACCTTCGTGGACAGAATCCTCAAATCTGTTCCGTGGTCGCCCTGTCCTTTGTCAGCTTCCTCTATCGGATAGTTTTCAAAGGCCAGCAGGTTTTGCACCAATCCGCCTCCATGGGCGGTCCGCGACTGAATTTCCGCCAGCGGATAATAGTGATGCCGCTCCGATGCCCATGCCTCCTGCTGCAGTTTGGCAACCAGGGCTGAAAAGCTTTCTTCCTTTTCTGCCCGGACTCTGACAGGAATCGTATTGATAAACAGCCCTACCATCTGTTCAACGCCTTGAATTTCTGCCGGTCTTCCCGAGACAACCGTTCCGAACACCACATCCTGGGTATTGTTGTACCGTTGCAGCAGGATTCCCCATACAGCCTGTATCACCGTACTTAACGTGGCGCCGTTTTCTCTTGCGATTCTCTCCAAACTCGCCTTCATTTCCTTATTTATCGTAAAATCGTATTCCTCCTGAATGTATCCCGAATTAGCCCTATTACTTTTGGTTTGAGGCAGCAGCGTCGGTGGCTGTTCGTACTCCGTCAGATAATTCTCCCAGTAAGCCCCCGTCTCCCGGTCATCCCTTTGTTCCAGCCACTGAATATATTGACGATAAGGATACACCGTGCCTAATTGCGGTATGCTTCCTTTATGAAGCGCGCTGTAAATTTCCAGCAGCTCTTTAAATACAATGCCAAGACACCATCCATCCATAAGGATATGATGAAAACTTAAAATGAAGCGGTAGCTGTCGGCACTCACTCTAATCAAGGCAAATCTGATCAGCGGCTCCCGGGTGAGGTCAAAGCCCTTTTCTCTATCCTTGTCCAAATAGGCTTGGAGATAGTTTTCTTTCTCTTCCTCCGTCAAGAAGGAAATATACTCGAAAAACATTTCAGCCGGTCTGTCCTTTAAAACGGTCTGAACCGGTTTTTCCACCTTCTCATAAACAAAGGCGGTCCGCAAAATATCGTGTCTTTGAATCACCTGCTGGAAAGCACGCTCAAACAAGCTTCTATCGATCTTACCCTGCAAACTGATTACGGCTTGCTCAAAATACGCATGAGAGTTTTGTTCTCTGAGGAAGTGGTAGAGCATTCCCGACTGCATAGGGGTCAGTGTATAAATATCCGTGATATTGGGCTTAGAATCCCTCAGCGCGCGATATACCTCTTCTACCTCCGCCGTTGTAATGTTGCTGGAACTTACATCACTGGCTGTCAGTTCCGTATATTCCTGTGATGCGCAATGCTCGATAATTTGCTCCAGATTTCGCTTAAAGCCTTCCGCCACTGTGATCAGCGTGGCCTTTTCATATTCGTGCTTGTGATAGGCGAAACTCAGTCTTAGTTTTCCATCAGTCACCCTTCCGTTAATGTCCAAGCAGTAAGGTCTTTGCATGTCGGGTGAAACCGTCTCATCGGTAAGAACATCGGAGATGGTAAATATGTCGGTATCGATATCCTGGTCAAACTGCCCCAGGTAGTTGAAGCTGATCTCGGGGTGCAAATTAAACCTTAAGATTTCCTCGTCCCGAGAGAACGTCTGGTATTTTAAAATGCCGTAGCCGATGCCTTTTTGCGGAATGCGCCGGAGGCTTTCTTTAACGGCTTTAAGCCGGGAAGACACGTCCTTGACGCCTGCCATATCCAAAATCACAGGGTATTGGGCGGTAAACCAGCCTACGGTTCTGCTGATATCCATATCCTGAATGATTTCTTCGCGTCCGTGCCCTTCCAGGTTAACAAGCACCTTGTCTTCTCCTGTCCATTCCCGAATAGCCTCTCCCAATGCCGTCAAAAGAACATCGTTGATTTCAGTATTGTAAGCCTTATTCACTTCTCTAAGCAGCTTGGCGGTTTCAACTTCATCCAGCACGATTTCGATATGATCGCTATCCATATATTTTCTGCCATGAACGGAATGATCCTTGGGAATTGGCTTGATTTCATTCTGCTCCAGCTCGGACCAATACGTGATTTCTTGCAGAAGCTCCCCGCTGCCGGCATACGTATAAAGTTGTTCAGACCATGCCAGGAAAGAGTCCGTTTTGCCTCTGAATGTGACTTCTTCTCCCTTCTCCGCCTGTCGGTATCCTGTAGAAATATCCTCAAAAAGAATCCGCCAAGAAATCCCGTCAACCACCAGGTGGTGAATACTTACGCACAGATAGTCACCGTCTTTCGTTTTGAACAAGCCCGCTTGCAGCAGAGGTCCACATTCTAAATCCATGCGGGACTGAAGCTGGGCGGCTTCTTCCTTTACGGAGCTATCATATATATCATCATTTGTAAGATCCTTTACCTCCAGCGAATATAGTTCGCCTTCCGCGCCCCGGTTGAACAGAACCACCTGTCCCGCCTTCTCACGCACTACAATACGCAAAGCATCATGGTGTTCCACCAAGCCATCGAGCACTTTTCTTAACACCTTTTCGTCAAAGCCCTGTTTCCTATGTAACAGAACAGACTGGTTGAAGTGATGTTTTGCTGCAAAAGGCTGCTCGAAAAACCAGCTTTGGATGGGCGTGAGCATGATTTCCCCTGTTACCATTCCTTGAAAAGCAGTATGTTCGACAGATTGTACATAGGCACTCAATTGTTCAATCACAGGATGGTCAAAAAGTTCCTTCAGTTGCAGCTTTAGCTTATAATCGTGAAGCTTCGACACGATCTGGATGGCTTTAATAGAATCTCCCCCCAGATTCAGAAAGTGATCCTTAATGCCTACTCGTTCGACTTTCAGGACTTTTTCCCATATTTCAGCCAATATCTCCTCTATTTTGTCTCTCGGTGCCGCATATTCCTCCGTTGCATTCACGCTCAGATCGGGCTCGGGCAATGCCTTTCGGTCAATTTTTCCGCTCGGAGTCATCGGCATGTCATCCAGCTGCATAAAGCTGGACGGCACCATATAATCAGGCAGCTCCTTCATAAGCTGTTCCCGCAGCTCTTCCGCTCCCGGTCCGCCCTCTGCTGTAAAATACGCCGCCAGATACTTCTCGCCTTGCTTGTCTTCCCTGGCGATCACCGCCACTTCCCGGACAAGCGAATGCTTTTGCAACTGTGCTTCGATTTCCCCCAGCTCAATGCGGAAACCGCGAATTTTCACCTGATCGTCGATTCTTCCCAAAAATTCGATATTCCCGTCCGGCAGCCAGCGCACCAGATCGCCCGTACGGTACAGCTTCTCTCCAGCCTCGTAAGGATTCGCCACAAACTTCTCCGCCGTCAGCACCGGCCGGTGCAGATACCCCCTGGCCAATCCGTCTCCCGCAATACACATTTCCCCGGCTGCTCCCAGCGGCAGCAGCTTTTGATGTGTATCCATAATGTAAATTCGAGTATTGGCAATCGGTTTCCCAATCGGTACCGATGGATACCCCATATCCTCTTCCCTATACGTCCACGCGGTTGCAATTACGCTCGATTCGCTCGGACCATAGGCGTTCATATACTCCACGCTGTCCTTCCACCGCATAACCAGCTCTTTGGTAATCGCAGATCCGCCCGTCACCAGTTTTTTCAGCATAGGCAGCCTGTCCGGCTCAATCCCAGCCAGATAGGTTGGCGGCAGCAGCGCAATCGTAATTTGGTTTTCGTTCATGAAGCGTGCAAATTCATTCAGATTATTAATAATATCCCGCGAAACCAGATACAGCGTTCCGCCTCCCAGCAAAATCGTGAACATTTCCCAAACCGAGGCATCAAACGAACTGCTGGCAAATTGCAGCATCCGGTCCGATCCGTCCACGCCCCATTGTTCCTGGAAGAAATGCTGGAGGTTGATCACTCCCCGGTGTTCTACCATGACCCCTTTGGGTTTCCCCGTAGATCCCGAGGTATAAATGATATAAGCCAAATCCTCCGGTTTGTTAACAGGCTCCGGATTGGCACGGTCTAGCTCTATATACCTCAGGCTTGCGTCATCCAAGTCCATGATTGCCCCGTGATAGTTCAGCTTGTCCCGGAGATGCTTTTGCGTCAGTACAATGGACGCACTGCTGTCCTCCAGCATGTAGTGAATCCGTTCCTCCGGATAATTCGGATCTATTGGCAGGTAGGCTCCGCCCGCTTTGAGTGTTCCCAGGATGCCTATGACCATTTCCATGGAACGCTCCGCCATGATGGCGATGATATCGTTTGGCTTCACTCCACGCTCTCTCAAGACAATGGCCAGCCGATTCGCCTGCTCGTTCAGCTCCCGGTAGGTCAGCGTTTGCTCTCCCCAGACCAAAGCCGGGTGATCTGCTCTTTGCTTCGCTCGTTCCTCAAACAATCCGTGGATCGTTTGATCCTTCGGATATTCCGCCTCCGTATGCTTAAGACCGCGAACTAGCGTACTCCTTTCTTCCTCTGGCACGATTTCGATTTGCGAAATAAGAGTTTCACTTTGCTCCATGACTTGAGCAAATAAATATTCAAAGTGGGAGATAACGTTCTCAATGGGGATGAATCTTTCAAAAGCCTGTATCTGATAGTCAAAATTAACGGCTACATCCGCTTCACCTTCTTGTCCCCATATCAGGAGATTGAGTGCATTTCTTTCATGATGATGCGGCATACTTACAATCCGGCTTGCTGCGCCGATCAATGCTTCTCTCGTTTCCTGTTCTTCGAAAGAAAGCGATATATCAAACAGTTTGCCTTTCTCATTGCTATTCTCGTAAACCGCCCGGTAAATTTCACCGAAAGACATTTTCTGATGACGATAGCATTGCATAAGCTCACGTTTGATGCTCTTCATCAGTTCTTTGAAGCTTATATCTTTCTCGGGGCTGATCCGCAGCGGCAGCACGTTGGCGAAATGTCCCATAGTCTGCTTATATTTCGCTTTGCTCCGATTAAAAACCGGGACGCCGATCACCATTTCGTTCCGATTGCAAATCCTGCTGAAATATAGGAACAGTATGCCTAAAAAATAATGGAACGACGAGCATCCTTCCTCCTTGCAAAATTCAATCATTTGATTGTATAACGCCTTCTTTATAGTTAAGGTTCGCCGATCACTCCAAACGGAATCGCCGTCACCATCATCGATATCCATGCCTCTGCTCAACAGAGGCTCGGGAATGGTCAGATATTTGTTCTGCCAGAACGCCCTGTCTTTTAAAAAGGCTGGAGAATTCAGATAATTCTGATTATCGGAAATAAAATCAGCATAGGAATAGACCGTTCTGTTCATTTCGCCAATTCCTTGCGCCAATTTATTGTAATTGTCAAACATTTGACTGATTAAGAGAGCAAATCCCCATCCGTCGATCACCAAATGATGAACTTTAAGTAAAATGAAGTATGTGTTCGGGGCACCTTTCAACAAAACAAATTGAAAATAGAAGTCCTCTGGTTGAAAAGGCTTTAAAAATTCCTTCTTCATCCAATTGATGCAAAAAGAGTTTGGGTTTTCCTTCACCGAGAAATCATGAAACGGAACTTCATAGTCAACTTCCGGCAAAAATGTTAAATAAGGCTCTCCCTTTTTATCGATAAAACGGGCACTGAGGGAATCATTTTGCCTGATTAATAACTGCATGGACTGCCTAATGATAGCCGTATTCAGGTTTCCTTTAACCTCAACATACCCACCAATATTGTAAATAGGTTTTCCAGGGTACATGCACTGTTCGAACCATATATCTTTCTGATAGGAACTTAACGGATACTCCTTGACACTTATTACACTTGTTTTCATAAAATCCCCTCCTGTTGTTAATCATTTCATGCATTCTACTCCGTATGCCCAAATCATTTCCGCTACAAATAAAAGAAGCCTGTTCCCATATATAAAAGCACAGGAACAGACAGCAGACTTCGCCAGGTTTCCTTCGGCAACCTGGCAATCATGGCTGTTTAATCCAGCTTTAGACCCATGGCTTTGTGTCCACCACTTTCGAGGTGTTTACGATTAACGGGAAATACATTCGTATATTTTTACATCTTTTGAGCATGCTCTTATGCTTCTTCCTCCTGCATTCGGTAGGAGCTGACCTTGAGTTCTCAAAACATTTACCTTGATATAGTTTTACAATACGTTGTTATCTGCTGATTAAAACACCTCAGCAAGCCACTAAATTCCTGTCATCCGACAACTCCAGTTCATTTTACTTAATTTCTCACCCCCAAGATTCAGAGATAACAACCTGCACAACTTTAGCGGCTTAGCTTTTTTTAAAAATGATGGATTTGTGATCCACCTAAAAATGACGTTCCAAAGCTTCTCTCGCATTCGATGTTTCGCCGAAAATAGCGACGTGAGTGTACACGGGGAGTGAAGGACAGTTGGAGTGCAACTTCGGAAGAGTAAAACGTGCTTTTTCCAACATTTTTAAGAGAAAGCCAAAATCAAACCAGGAAAACAAGAGGGAACCCCCTCTCCAACTGATTAAGAACAAGTAAGCTTACTGCGGAGGATATATCCAAGGTCTAGTCACAAAGCGTAGCACCCCGAAGAAAAGAATGTCCTTGCAAGAAATGTCGCGCCTAACCTTTAGCAAGGAAGAAGCATGCCATTCTTCCCTTAGACAGCATACCGGCGAGGTTCATTTTCCAACGGAATATTCCACTATTTGAGCCATGATCACCTTGATCTCAGCACTTGGTTGGAAACGTGGCTGACCATCTCAATCTCACCGACTGTCAAGGTAAACTGCATCGCCTTCACATTTTCCACGGCATGATGTACTTTTGAAGCCCCAGGTATCGCAAATACGTTCTCTCCGTGAGCGTTAATCAGCCAATTTAGGGCAATCTGCGTTGGCGTCACGTTATATTGTTGAGCCAGCTGTTCCAATGTTTCAATCAGTGGCTTCGATCTCCGCAGCCCCGAATCCCGGAATGCCGTCGTCCACTTGCGCGGACCCTTGATCGACTTGACCAAAGAAGGATTATTATGGAATTTTCCACTTAAGATCCCCTGCATTAGCGGAGAATATGCGATGATCGCCACGCCAAGCTCTTTAGCCGTGTCCAGAATTCCGTTCTGTTCGATTCTCCGGTCGAGTAGGCTGTATTTCACTTGATTCGAAACTAGGCGAAGGCCGTGTTCACGCAGCACACGATCGGCTTCACGTATTTGTTGCGCGGAAAAGTTGCTTACGCCCACATATTTAATCTTTCCTTGCCCAACCAGTTTAGCCATCGCATTCATCACGGCGCCAACCGAAGCAAAAGAGTAAGGCGAATGCACCTGGTAGAGGTGAATCGTCCGTTGATCCAAATGGCGAATACGTTCATCAATCGTTGCTGTGATACTGCCTGCGGTCCGAAAGGCCGGCCACCATTTCGTAGCGATATTCGCCTGTTCCGCGAGCGGTCCTCCGATCTCATTCAGCGTGCCGGCCAGTAGCTGCTCAGACTGTCCGCCACCGTATGCTTCGGCGGTATCAAACCAATTAACTCCACCTTCTAAACTGGTCTGAACGATTTGCCGTATATCCTCCCGCCGCAGCACTGGCCAGAATTTCCCGACTATCCCTTTTCCATTGCTGAACTGCCAACACCCAAGCCCCAGCGGTGACAGCTTTAAATCCGAGTTGCCCAGCTTACGTAATTGCAGTGAGCCTGCCACATTTACCGTTTTCTCTTCCACGATCCTTCCATCATCTCCCGTAAAAAAGTTTTCATGTGAAACGATTGCCTTCACGTTTTGAAGCACATAACACAACTTTTCTTCCTGATTTGCACAGTCCGCTATGGAAAGTTTTTTGAACGCTATGCATAGAGTCTGCTTTATAAACTACCTAAAAAAATACTCTTGCATAACCCTTATTTGTTTTATCGGTTGGAAGCTTACAAATGTTTAATAAAATGTTATACAAGCATCTCTTATGGGGAATTTTGGTGTACGGAACATAAAAAAAGATGACTCCTGATGAATTCAGAAATCATCTGATGGCAGCTAGAAAAGGCCTTCTTTTTCAAGCTGTCGAAAATCATACTCTGTACCTGTATCAGTTTTCCTCACGAACGCTAAGTTGCCCTGTACCTGGTTCATTCAGAACAATTCTTGCTTTGACGGTCGAACCATCCTTGCGCTTAAAAGATAACAGCTGTGTCTGTCCCTTCGCCAACAGGGACTTGAGCATCGTTTCCGTAATCTGCTTGCCAGCATATTCCTTCCAGACGACGAAGCCGCAGCCCTGCTTGTAGTGGCTGCATCCATACCCTTTGCGGCCTTCGATAATGCTCCCACCGCAATTCGACCGCGGGCAGCTGCCTAAAGTCTGCCTTTGGCCCGGCGAAGTGCCCGACGGCTCGGCGGACGAAGCTCGCGCTGCCCTCACGCCAGAGCTGCTTGCGCCTGAACTACGGGCGGCTACCTTACTACCCGAGCGTTTGCCTCTTGCTTCCTCGCCAAAAGCGTTCGCTGGAGCCGGTGGTTGCTGCCTCACCTTGTCAATAATGGATAACGTAAACTTTTTAACGTTATCCATAAACTTTTCCTGGGCAGCTTCCCCCTTGGAAATTTGATGCAAACGGCGTTCCCATTGTCCTGTCATTTCCGGCGAGGCAAGCAGGTCAACCCCCGCATGACGAATCAGGTCAATAGCCATTTTCCCCTTATCCGTAATGAGGATCTTTTTACCCTTCATTTCAATGTAGCCAACCTTCTTCAACCGTTCAATCGTGGCAGCGCGTGTCGCCGGCGTACCCAATCCCGCATCTTTCATGACCTCGCGCAGTTCCTCGTTCTCCATCTGCTTGCCTGCGCTCTCCATGGCTTTAAGCAACGTGCCCTCAGTGTAGCTTTTAGGCGGCTGTGTCGCCTTCTCTTTCATCTCGGCACGAGTGCAATCCACCGGACGACCTGCCTCAATCTCAAACTTCTTGTCCGTCCATTCGTCCGTTTCCTCTTCTTCCTCTTTCTTCGGTGCTTTGCTCTTTTTGCCTTTATCCTGATCTGCCTTGCTCAGAACTACCTTCCAGCCCAAGGACAGAAGTTCCTTAATGCTTGTTTTGAACAGATGCTTGTCCACCTGAGTCATCACGGTATGCATTTTATATTCGGCAGGCGGGAAGAAATGTGACAAAAACCTGCGGATTATCAGGTCATATACATTTTGTTCCTCTTTGCTGAGTGTTCCCGGCCTTTTCAGCGTCGGTAATATAGCATGGTGATCCTCAACACGGGATGGATTGCAGACAGCTTTATTCTGTTTATGGACCAAATTGGGGTTCGCTTGCTGTACCAGATCAGCATAAGGACCTGTGCCCAGCATACGTAACGCCTTGTGCATACCGTCTATATTTTGCTCCGTTACATAGTTGGAATTAGTACGCGGATAGGAAATGACCTTATGCCGCTCATAAAGCGCTTGTGCTACATCCAGTGTTTTTTTGGCTGAATAACTATACTTGGCATTCGCCTCGCGTTGAAGCAGCGTCAAATCGTACAGCTTGAACGGATATTCCTTGGTCTGCTTCACATCATATTTGGTGATTTTACCTGTTTTTCCGCGAACTGCGGCTGCTATCGCCTCAGCTTCTTCCGGTTTGGTAAGCCGATCTCCCTGCCACGCACCTTTGTACTTGATCTGATCTTGCTTAAACTCGGCCCACACGTCATAAAAGGTTTGAGACTGAAACGCCTCAATTTCCTTTTCCCGGTCATGAATCAATGCCAGCACAGGGGTCTGCACCCGTCCAACCGATAACAACGCATTATGTCGTGTTGTAAAGGCTCTGGAGGCATTCATACCGATCAACCAGTCTGCTTCACTTCGTGCCCGCGCAGCCTGAGTCAGAAATTCAAACTCCGAAGCATCTCGCAAGCGCTCGAAGCCTGCCGCAATACTCTCTGCCGTTAAATCCGAGATCCACAGTCGCTTGACCGGCTGACGCAGCTTTAACTGCTGTTGAATCAACGCAAAAATATATTGCCCTTCTCGCCCTGCATCACAAGCATTCACGATTGCATTGCAGCGTTTGGCCAACTCACCAATTATTTTTAACTGATCCTTTGTTTTCGGATTCGGTACAATTTTAAACTGCTCAGGGATAATGGGAAGATCTTTAATATTCCAGCGTTTGTACTTGGCATCGTATGCATCCGGCTCAGCAAGACCCAGCAAATGACCGATCGCCCAAGTTACAATATATTTCTCCCCCTCCAGATAGGTACGGTTATTTTTAGCCCTCGGCTCCATAACAGCCGCAATGGTGCGCCCCATATCCGGTTTTTCAGCAATAATCAACGTCTTCATTCGTATTCCATTCCTTCCTGACGGCCTTCTGCTTCCCTTCCCTAACTCACACGTAACAAACGAGAGGTAAATGAAATACAGGCAGGGCCTCATGCAAAAGGAGCCTTCTCCCGGCGAAAGCTCCTTTGTCCATTAGCGCTTCAACAATATACGTGTATTATACCATAGATACAATCATACTCTCAGGTGATGATTAACGAAGCCATGAAATGATAGTAGCTACTTTCATTATCTATAAGGCCATGTAATAGAGCTTTATAAGCTGAACTTAAAAGTTACTATAGTGCCATTGTGCGGAGGGATGATGCTTCCCATCGCCACCACTTCGCTTGTATAGCCCCCTTCCACCTACTCGGTTTTCCCTATACCTTTTTCAGTTCGACTTATATGGATAATTTAGATGAAGTCTCACTTAAATCACTCTTCGTATAACAAAATGAGTTATATTCATGTTATTTTATATTACATAAAAATTTAATTTCATCTTTATTTTCACAAAAAAATTTCATTATTCAAAAAAAAGCTACACTTCACCCCTATTCTTATGTTATGATCGCTGTAGAAAACAGAAATAAAGATTATGAAAATCATATAAAGTCATATTATTTAACGTTAAGTTCACAAGACTTTATATACAATGATAATAAAATGCTGTTTCGGAAAAATTTCGTAACTCAATGGTTATTCATTCGCATTTTACAGCCCTGATCATGACAATCCTCGTGAACGCAACAAAGCCCCATCCGAGGATGGAGCTTTGACTGGTAACTAATATAGAGCTGTATCTACACCAAAACGGTAGCGCCCATCAGGTATTTATCGACCTCACGTGCGGCTTCCCGACCTTCATTAATGGCCCACACAACAAGGCTTTGCCCGCGACGCATATCACCAGCAGCAAAAACCTTATCTACATTCGTAACATATTTCCCGTAACGTGCTTTAACGTTGGAACGACGATCAGTTTCCAAACCAATTTGCTCCACAATTGTTTGCTCAGGACCGTCGAATCCAATCGCAATGAGAGCAATCTGTGCCGGGAATATGCGCTCCGTACCCGGAACAGGCTGGTAGATCTTGCGACCTGTTTCATCCACAATACGCTGAATTTGAATCGTGTGTAGCTCTTTCAAATTACCGTTCTCATCACCTACAAACTTGGTGGTCATGATGGAGAACTCACGCGGATCTTCCCCGAATATCGCCTTCGCTTCCTGCTGTGCATAATCAAGAGTATACACATTCGGAAATTGTGGCCAAGGATTGGCAATCGGGTCACGTTCCACAGGAGCTTTGGCATGCGTACCAAATTGTGTAACACTTCGACAGCCATGACGCAACGAAGTAGCCACACAGTCCGAACCCGTATCACCGCCACCGATTACAATAACATCTTTACCTTGGGAGGACAAATAATTGCCATCTTCCAGATTGGAATCCAGGTAGCTCTTGATAGTTCCGTTCAAATAATCCATCGCATAATGAACGCCATTCAAATTGCTACCTTCAATGTTAAATTCTCTCGGCTTCGTAGAACCACCGCACAGTACAACCGCATCATACTCAGCAATAAGCTGATCGGTAGGAATATCCTTTCCAATCTCGGTATTCGTAATGAACTGAATACCTTCCGCCTCCAGCAAATCCACACGACGTTGAACAACCTTTTTGTCCAGCTTCATGGAAGGAATGCCATACATCAGCAGTCCGCCAACACGATCCGCACGCTCGTACACAGTTACGCTGTGCCCTGCTTTGTTAAGCTGCGCAGCAGCAGCCAGTCCTGCCGGACCCGAGCCGACAATAGCCACTCGTCTGCCTGTACGCTTCTCCGGCGGATTAGGGACAACCCAGCCTTCCTCAAAGCCTTTTTCGATAATAGCTTCCTCAATCGTCTTGATCGTAACAGATTGCCCGATCAGGCCGACCGTACAGGAACCTTCACAAGGCGCAGGACAGACACGCCCGGTAAATTCCGGGAAGTTATTTGTTTTGTGCAGCCGATCCAGTGCTTCCTTCCACAAACCGCGATATACGAGATTGTTCCATTCCGGAATCAGATTATGAACCGGGCAGCCCAAAGTCGCCCCCATGATGTCCATCCCCGTATGACAATAAGGAGTTCCGCAGTCCATACAACGTGCCCCTTGGGTACGCAGCTCTTCTTCGGACATATGCTTATGGAATTCTTCCCAATCCTTAATACGCTCTGCCGGATCCCGGTCTGTAGGAAGCTGTCGTGTGTATTCCATAAATCCAGTTGGTGTAGACATGTTACGTTCCCCCATCTCTTCGCTTATGAACCCCGTTCATCCATCCGAACTCAAGTCAAATTCGAATTTGTCTGTTTGTATCATGAAAGGGTCTATTCTCGTTGAATTTGATTTATTGTATCACAATACAGCGCAAAAGTAATGAAAACTTATGCAACTTTCTGCATCAACAGCCAAAAGGATTTTTTATATGGTTCATTAATTTTTCAAATGAGCGAGGTCAAATGTACCCCAATCTTACTTCTTCCTCTCGTAAACGACAAAACGGTAGTCGTACGGGTTTCTTTCATCCTTGACACCGGGAGTCTCACTGACTACATTCCAGCTGTTCCAATCCAGCTCGGGAAAAGTCGTATCCCCCTCGAAATCCTCTTCAATCCTGGTGACAATTAGCCGATCAGCATGTGTCCAGAACAGTGAATAAATCTCCGCGCCGCCGATGATCATCAGTTCTTCCTGCGCCGCCAATTGGAGTCCTTCTTCCAGGGAATGGGTCACTTCTGCGCCTTCTGCCAGGTAGCTCTGATCACGGGTCAAAATAACGTTACGCCGCTTTGGCAGGCTTTTTCCGCCAAAGGATTCCCATGTCTTGCGCCCCATGAGTACGGTTTTACCAATCGTCTGCTCCTTGAAAAATGCCATATCTCTCGGCAGGCGCCAAGGAAGACTGTTATCCCGACCAATGACGCCGTTTTGTGCCATAGCCCATATCATCGAAATGCTCATAACTCACTGCCCCCCAAAATCAGATTGCGACAGGCGCCTTGATACCCGGATGATATTCATAGTTCTCAAAAGCAAAGTCTTCGTACGTATAATCAAATATCGAATCCGGTTTACGAAGGATTTTGAGCTGAGGCAATGGATAAGGATCACGCTCCAGCTGTGTATGCACTTGTTGCATATGATTTGAATAAATATGCACATCGCCGCCTGACCAAATGAATTCGCCCGGCTCCAAACCACACTGCTGTGCAACCATATGCGTTAGCAATGCATAACTGGCGATATTGAAAGGAAGACCAAGGAAGGTATCGACTGAACGCATGGTCAGCATGCAGGAAAGCTTCCCTCCGGCCACATAAAACTGAAATACGAAATGGCATGGCGGAAGCTTCATTGAATCGATTTCACCCACATTCCAGGCGCTAACGATATGTCGGCGTGAATCTGGGTTGTTTTTAATCGCTTCAATGACATTTGTAATCTGGTCAATATGTTGTCCGTCTGTTGTTTCCCACGCACGCCATTGCGATCCATATACGGGGCCCAGATTCCCCTGCTCATCTGCCCATTCGTCCCAAATGGTAACCCCGTTCTCCTTGAGGTAAGAAATGTTGGTATCTCCACGTAAGAACCACAGCAGTTCATGGATGACGGATTTTAAATGTACTCTTTTAGTTGTCACCAAGGGAAAACCCTTGGCCAGATCAAAGCGGAGTTGTCTTCCGAAAACAGAGAGTGTTCCCGTTCCAGTACGGTCCTCTTTTTTCACTCCATTTTCCAATATATCCTCCAGCAAATCCAAGTAATTGCGCATTTTATTTCTCTCCTTTAAGCATGAATAAACATCGGCATTCATAAAATCCGAACGTATATGAACATTAAAACGTATCACGTTCACGTACAGTATCCAGTATTCAATGCCCGCAGCGTCAAATTCTAATGTAGAAAAGACCTGCTATTCTGATGCACCCATATCTATATTTAGTTTATCATGGACTACGCTTTATTGACTATCTACTGTGTGAATTTTCATGGACGTCCTGAAAATCCTAAAATATGAAAAAAAGAGACAAAGAACGCAGATATAGCGCTCCTTGCCTCTCTTTTCATGTATGAAAACCAAAAACGAGATAATGAATCCGGATTAGCGACGTGGTGCCAATGCATGGATCGGATGACCCAGCACGACTTCCGCTGCTTCCATAACGATTTCGCCCAATGTAGGGTGAGCATGAATAGTCAGGGAGATGTCTTCGAGTGTAGCACCCATTTCAATCGCCAGACCCAGCTCAGCAATCAGGTTGGAAGCTTCCAGACCTACGATTTGCGTACCCAGTACCAGACCCGTATCCGCGTCAGCTACGATTTTCACAAAGCCTTCAGCAGCGTTCAGGGAAACGGCACGACCGTTTGCTCCATAAGAGAACTTGCCGACTTTGACATTGTGGCCTTTTTCTTTGGCTTGTGCCTCTGTGTAGCCTACGCTGGAGCATTCTGGATCTGTGAAAACGACAGCCGGCATACATTTGTAGTCCACTACAGAAGGCTCGCCTGCGATCGCTTCAGCAGCCACTTTACCTTCGTAAGAAGCTTTGTGAGCCAGAGCAAGACCAGCGACAATATCGCCGATTGCAAAGATATGAGGAATACTAGTGCGACCTTGGTGGTCAACTTTCACCATTCCGCGCTCATCCAGTTCTAAACCGATCAGGTCCAGACCCAGTTCGCCGTCTGTGTTTGGACGACGTCCAACGGTTACAAGCAGGTAATCAGCAGTTACTTCTTTGCTTTCGCCGTTAACGGAGAATTTCA
Organism: Paenibacillus maysiensis; assembly: GCF_000520815.1. Classification (GTDB taxonomy): domain Bacteria; phylum Bacillota; class Bacilli; order Paenibacillales; family Paenibacillaceae; genus Paenibacillus; species Paenibacillus maysiensis. The sequence goes on from NZ_ASRY01000075.1 coordinate 16,322, forward strand.
CTGTTACGTCTTTATCTGTTTGTTCCGCACTTTCCGCTTTAGCGCCAGTGAAGATTTCAATGCCTGTTTTCTTCATGCTTTTCGCAACGATCGAAGTCATATCCTTGTCGAAGCCAGGAAGAACAGTATCCATACCTTCAATGATTGTTACTTTGGAACCGAATTTGGAGTACATTTGTCCAAGCTCTGCACCAATGTATCCACCGCCGATTACGATCAGGCTTTTCGGAACTTCAGGCAAGTTCAACGCTTCTGTAGAAGACAGAATACGTCCGCCAAACGGGAATGGCTTCAATTCAATTGGACGGGAACCTGTTGCGATAATCGCATTTTTAAAACGGTAGCGTGGTGATTCATGTTCGTTGAATACACGCGCTTCGTTTTCGTTGATGAACATGCACTCACCATTGAAAACTTCAACTTTGTTGCCTTTAAGCAGACCACTTACGCCGCCAGTCATTTTCTTAACAACACTGTTTTTGAATTCTTGTGTTTTAGCAAAGTCAACTTTTACGTTCTCAGCCGTAATACCGAAAGACTCGCCATGTTTAGCTGCTTCGTATTGATGAGCTGCAGAGATCAAAGCTTTGGATGGAATACATCCACGGTTCAGACAGACACCGCCCAGCTCCGATTGGTCAACGATCAATACGCTTTGTCCCAATTGTGCGGCACGGATGGCAGCTACATAGCCGCCAGGACCCGCACCGATAACCAATGTGTCAATATCCAGAGAAGCGTCTCCTACTACCATTGATTACACCTCCATAACAAGCAGCTCAGGGTTAGCGAGCAGCTGTTTGATATAGTTCATGAAGTTCTGAGCAGTTGCACCGTCAATAATACGATGGTCAAAGCTCAGAGAAAGAGCCATAACTGGAGCGGCAACAATTTCACCGTTTTTCACAACTGCTTTTTCACTGATACGACCCGTTCCCAAAATCGCAACTTCAGGGAAGTTGATAATTGGAGTAAAGAACATACCGCCTGCAGAACCGATGTTAGTGATGGAAATTGTGCCTCCTCTCATTTCGTTTGCAGCCAATTTTCCATCACGACCGCGTACAGCCAGATCACGAATGGAATCAGCGATCATCCAGATACTCTTACGATCAGCATCTTTGATAACCGGAACGATCAAGCCGTTGTCTGTATCTGTAGCGATACCGATATTGTAGTATTTTTTGTAGACGATTTCGTTTGCTTCTTCGTCGATCGAGGCATTTAGAGCCGGGAATTGACGGGAAGCGGCAACCAAAGCTTTTACGATGAATGGCAGGTATGTTACTTTTGTGCCTTTCTTCTCAGCAATAGGTTTCATACGAGTACGGAAAGCAACCAGCTCGGTTACATCCACTTCGTCCATAATCGTAACGTGCGGAGCCGTGTAAGCCGATTTAACCATGGCATTGGAAATAGCTTTGCGGATACCTTTAAATGGTACGCGCTCTTCCTCAGCATGTGGGTCTGCTGCTGGTGCGGATGGCGCTGCAGCTTTCACTTCTTTTTTAGCTGGTTCTTGTGCTTTTGTTGTTTCTTTCGCTACTGGTGCAGCCGCTTGGCCTCCAGTATTTTTGAAAGCTTCTACATCCTCTTTAGTGATTTTACCATTTTTGCCGGAGCCACTCACTTGAGCGATGTTTACATCTTGCTCACGTGCAAATTTGCGTACGCTAGGAGTAGCCAGCACGTCTTTGTTTGTTGCAGCTGGTTTTGTGTTAGCTCCGCCTTGTGCAGCATCCTGTTCTTGTTTAGCAGCAGCCGGTGCTTCTTCTTGTTCAGGAAGCTCACCCTCTGCAGCAATTACTGCCACAACTTGACCTACCTTAAAGATGTCTCCGTCTTTGGCAAATACTTCTTGAACCGTACCATTGACCGGACATGGAACTTCAACTACAGCCTTGTCGTTTTGTACTTCCATGATGATATCTTCATCTGTTACTTTATCGCCGGGCTTGATGTGCATCTTGATGATTTCGCCTTCGTGAAGACCTTCGCCCAGCTCTGGGAATTTATATTCAAATGTAGCTGTACCTGCAGCTCCGCTTTGTGCAGCAGCACTTGGCTCAGAGCTAGCAGCTGGAGCCTCCGGCGCTTCTTCTTGTTCAGGAAGTTCACCTTCTGCATCGATTACAGCTACGACTTGACCTACGTTAAAGATGTCTCCGTCTTTGGCAAATACTTCTTGAACCGTACCATTGACTGGACATGGAACTTCAACTACAGCCTTGTCGTTTTGTACTTCCATGATGATATCTTCATCTGTTACTTTGTCGCCGGGCTTGATATGCACCTTGATGATTTCGCCTTCGTGAAGACCTTCACCCAGCTCCGGGAATTTATATTCAAATTTTGCCACGTTTAAAACCTCCCAAATTTACGGTGTGCTTTAATTAAAATTCCAATACTTTATTAACCGCATCAATAATACGTGTTGGCGTTGGCAACCAAGTATCTTCAATTTGAGCAAAAGGATAAACGGTATCTGGACCTGCCACACGCAGAACTGGTGCTTCCAAATGCAGAATTGCTTTTTCGTTAATTTGTGCAATCACTTCAGCAGCTACGCCAGAGCTCTTTTGCGCTTCCTGAACAACGATGGCACGATTTGTTTTTTGAATGGAAGCCACGATTGTATCAATGTCAATTGGGCTAATCGTACGCAAATCAATGATTTCCACTTTGATACCTTTTGTTTTTTCCAGCTCATCAGCAGCTTTAATCGAAGTGTGTACCATCATACCGTAAGTAATGATTGTAACATCGGAGCCTTCACGAACTACGTTCGCTTTACCCAATTCAACTGTGTAATCATCCTCAGGAACTTCAGCGCGGAATGCATGGTACAGGTTCAAATGCTCCATGAAAAATACTGGATCGTTATCGCGAATAGCCGCAATCATCAGACCTTTTGCATCGTAAGGATTGGAAGGAACAACAACCTTGATACCAGGTGTTTGAGCCAAAAGTCCTTCCAGGGAATCTGTATGCAGCTCAGCCGCTTTAACCCCGCCGCCAAAAGGCGTACGGAATACAATTGGAGAATTGTAGCGTCCACCGGAACGGTAGCGCATACGGGATGCTTGAATTGCCATTTGGTCGAGTGCTTCAAAAATAAAGCCTACGAATTGGATTTCAGCTACAGGGCGGAAACCTTGGATACCCAGACCCACAGCAAGACCCCCGATTGCGGATTCCGCCAACGGAGTATCAAATACACGTTCTTCACCAAACTCTTTTTGCAGACCTTCTGTTGCGCGGAATACACCACCTACATGACCTACGTCTTCACCAAAAAGCAGGACGTTAGGGTCGCGTTTCAACTCTACGCGCAGTGCGTCACGAATCGCTTCTTTCATGTTCATTTGTGCCATTTGCTTCATTTCCTCCTTAAACATTGACAGATCAGTTTCAGTTCAGGTTCAATTGAAAAACAGACCGGATCGGGATGCCGCCCGGTCTCTCTGATTTATTTCAAGCTCAATTATTTAAAATCAGCTTTTTGTTCTTCCAGATGCTTAGGCGTAGATTCGAACATGCTGTCGATCAGGCCGGAAATGGTCATTTTTTCTGTTTTCTCGGCTTTTTTGATCTCTTCGTTCACTTTCGCTTTAGCTTCTTCTTTTACGCGAGCTGTATCTTCTTCAGTCCAAAGACCTTTCTTCTCAAGATATTTCGCAAAACGGGCAATCGGATCTTTTGCATTCCATTCGCCTTCTTCTTCTTTCGAACGATACTTACTTGCATCGTCAGACAGGGAATGTGGACGGAAACGGTAAGTTACAGCTTCGATCAATGTTGCGCCTTCGCCGTTACGTCCGCGTTCAGCAGCATCTTGAACAGCCTTGATAACTGCGAGCACGTCCATTCCGTCGATTTTCACGCCTTTGATACCGGCAGCAACCGCTTTGTGAGCGATAGAAAGAGCAGCCGTTTGCTTCGCAAATGGAGTTGTGATTGCGTAGCCATTGTTTTGTACAAAGAAAATAACTGGCAGCTTGTAAACACCAGCATAGTTCAGGCCTTCGTAGAAGTCACCTTCTGAAGAACCGCCGTCACCTGTATATGTAATGGCGACTTGTTTTTGTTTTTTCAGTTTGTATCCCATTGCAATACCCATAGCGTGCAAAATTTGCGCGCCGATGATGATTTGCGGCATCAATACATTAACACCGTCCGGCACTTGGCCGCCATGTTGATGACCACGGGAATACAGGAATGCTTGATATAATGGCAGGCCATGCCATACGATTTGCGGAATATCGCGGTAGCCTGGGGCAATAAAGTCTTCTTTTTGGAGTGCATATTCACTACCAATCATTGTTGCTTCTTGTCCGGATACCGGAGCGTAGAAGCCGAGACGTCCTTGACGACCCAAGTTAACGGCACGATCATCCCAAGTACGTGTAAATACCATGCGATACATAATTTCTTTCAACTGATCATCTGTAAGTTTAGGCAATTTATCTTTATTGATAATTTCACCATCCGGAGAAAGCACGGACAGAGCCTTAACTTCCTCTGTGTACACTTCATAAGGAACCTTGCTCATTTTCTTCACCTCAACAAAAAAATTTGAATATCAAGTTCCGCTGTTATAGGATTATTATACACCTGTTATATTGCTTGCGTCAAAGATTTAGTTATTTTTTTTGAGTTTGCCACATTTTTGTGTGTGTAACAGGGAACAATTTTTACTATAACAGCTTAGTACATGATTGAAATTTTAAACATCTATTGCAATCAGGGTAATCTTAACTTATTGTGATCCTGAATGCAAAATTTTACCCCAGAAAGGTGACAAATAATGACGGATTCCCGGTATTTGAAACGAACTATCCTAAAAGACGAAATAGACAGCCGTTTTCTTGGCGAGACCAGAACACTCCGTATTTATTTGCCGCCCGGCTATAATGAAATTTTGAGCTACCCGGTCGTGTATTGTCAGGACGGGGAGGAATTTTTCAATTTTGGCCGTATTGCAACACAGGCAAATCGTCTCATTCTGGACGAAGGCGTTGAGCCTTTCATCATCGTCGGCGTCGAAGTCAACACGAAAGTCAGAACTCAGGAGTATGCTCCCTTTGGCAATCGCTTTGAAGCGTACACCGCCTGTTTTGCAGAAGAGATTATTCCCTATGTGGAACAGAAATATCCTATAAGAAGAGATGCATCGTCCCGGATTCTGGCTGGAGATTCACTGGGAGGCAGTGTGTCTCTGCATTTGGCCTTGCTATATCCCCAATTGTTCAATCGTATTATCAGCCTGTCCGGTGCTTACTATGAAGCTTCACAAGAAATTATCGCTCGTGAAAGTGATCTGTCCCATCTGCGGGTGTGGATGACGGTTGGTCTTCAGGAAGATGCGTTTGAGAGCGACACCGGCATTTACAATTTTGTAGAGCTTAACCGCCAATGCGCAGATTTGCTACGCGAACGGAACGCCGAGGTTTCTTATCGAGAAAAGGACGGCAAGCATTTGTGGGGCTTCTGGCAAAATGAGCTGCCTGACGCGCTGATGTATTTTTTAGATCGTGCCTGAGTGAAGCTTTTCCAAAGCTACAGAGACTACCGGGGATTGGGCATTTGTCGACCAGAGTGGGTCGTTATGCTCTTTCCTCTTTTTTTGTATATTGGATACGCTTTCAAAACTGGATAACGAAAAACGGCATTTTTTGCCGTCTTCTGTCGTTCACATTATAGCTTTTCTTCTATGATTTTGTCCAGCAAGGCATTGCATCCCGCGTCCATTAATCGGTATGTCTCTTCAAAATTCCCGGTGAAATACGGGTCCGGCACCTCTCTCAGCTTTTCTTGTGGCAGCAGGTCCATGAATTTTAATATGTCAGCCTCTGCTCCGCCCGCGATTTTGCGTATGTTTCGCTCATTGGAGTCATCCATGCACACGATATAATCAAACGCTTCAAAATCATGACCTTTCATTTGCCGCGCCTCTAGGCCATGTTCACTAATTCCGTGCAGCTTGAGCTGGTTTAACGTTCCCTCATGCGGGGGATTCCCAATATGCCAGTCTCCTGTTCCTGCCGAGTCTACCCGAATTTTTGTACCCAGTCCCCGTTCCTGCGCTTTATGTCTCAGTACCGCCTCCCCCATCGGCGAACGGCAAATATTACCCAAACACACAAACAAAACGTTAATCATTTGTCTCTCCTTCCTAATGCGCGTTACAATTCCTTTTTTCTGTTCCATTGTAGCTATGCCCTCCAAAATTGTGCAAGCCATATTTAACGCGTTATACTTAAAAGCTGATGAGCTATGTAGATGTATGACAGACAGAAAGGATGTTGAATATGACAAAGAAGCGCGCGATTGTATTTTCCGGCGGCCGTCTTGGCGAGGAAGATCTACAACAAATACAACCCGGCGATTTTATTATTGGTGCAGATAAAGGTGCCCTTTTCCTGATTGAACACGGCATTACGCCACACGTATCTGTAGGAGACTTTGATTCAGTAACACCTGAGGAAAAGTCACGGGTTGAATCCGCAAGTAAACGTATGCTTTCGTGCGATCCGGTGCTCAAGGACCTGACAGATACAGAGCTCGCTCTGGAAATTGCCATGGATGAGCAGGCAGAGCATGTGCTTATGCTTGGCGTCACGGGGACACGGATGGATCATACGTTGGCTAATGTTCAAATATTGGTACGTGCGATGCAACATCATATAAGCTGTGCCATTATGGACGCCCATAACTATATTGAACTCACTGGATCCACGCTGGAGATTGAGCCTATGGGTTATACATATACATCTCTCATTCCTATGACTGCCGAAGTAACCGGTATAGAGCTGGATGGATTTATGTATCCACTGCACAATGCCACACTTAAAATGGGACAATCACGCGGTGTCAGCAACCAGCTGATCGCTCCAAAAGGGACGATTTCCATCGAAAGTGGACTGCTGCTTGTGATCCAAAGCAAAGATTGATTATGACATTGTTGTAACCTTTGTAAAAGGATTTTTTCTGCTTAAAACCCTTGCTAATCAAGAGTTTTATCATTTATCCCGATTTGTGAAATTCGATATTTTTTACAAATTGTAATTTTTAATCGTTTTTTAATAATTGGCGTGTAAGCCTTGTCTCTCAAGCATTTGAGAGTGTTTTTCCAACTATTAGGCGGCTTCAAAGCTGTTATACTCAACGCTGTCAGTTAGTTAGCAGCTCAGCAAAATATTATACAAATCAATTTCTGGAGGTACTTACAACATGAACATGCATAAAATCATAAAAAAGGCAATTATCACAGGAATGGCAGCCTCTATCGGCTTTGGAACGTTTGCATTAGAGGGAACAAATACGGCTCAAGCTGCCACCGCTACTTCTGCAGGTCAAAAAGTAATTAACTACGGTGAAAAATATCTGGGGACTCCCTATAAATTTGGTGCTTCCACAAGCACAACACGCAATTTCGATTGCTCTTCCTTCATGAAGCACATATTTGAGAAATACGGCGTCGACTTGCCTCGTACCTCTGTTGCACAATCCAAAGTAGGACATGCCGTATCCAAGTCCAATCTGAAAAAGGGCGACCTCGTGTTCTTTTCGAGCGGTAGCCGCGCCACAGGTCGCAACATTACACATGTAGCGGTCTATGTAGGCGGAGGTAAAATTTTACACACATACGGCAGACCTGGGGTTACTTTCTCTGATTTGAACTCCGCCAACTGGAAAAGAACATATATCAAAGCACGCCGCGTGCTGTAGCATTCATTTGATTTAGCCTTTTCAAGCCGGGACTCTGGGTCTCGGCTTTTTTTATATTTCCCCATACTTTACTACTCTACTTCAGGGGGTGTTCTGAGTGAATAGCCGATGCCTCGTTCCGTGCGAATCATTTTGAATCTTTGTCCTTTGTCTACCTTGACTCTCAAATGCCTGATATACACGTCTACTACGTTCGTATCAACAATATAATCATGCTTCCAGACATCCTTCAAAATTTGCTGCCTGCTGCAAACCTGATTTAGATGAATAGCCAGATGAAACAAAAGATCAAATTCTTTCGGAGTTAATTCCAGCTTCTGTCCGCCTCTGCTTACCAGTCTACTTCCACTATCAATATGTAAATCACCCGCCTGTATCGGCCTTTTCACATCACGTGCAGTACCAAAAATCCGCAATAAATTAGCCACTCTGGCTTGAAACACTTTAGGGGAAAAGGGTTGGACAATCACATCGTGTGCTCCCTGCTCAAAACAGGAAACAATATGGTTCTCATCGTCTGATGAGGTCATTACGAACATGGGAACAGTGGGATCATTTTGCTGCATGATGCGGATCAAGCCTTGTGTATCGGCCTGCTCATTCTCCATATTGAGCAGCAGCAAATTCACAGAATTTTCGTCTAAATAGGACTCTCCCTCCGCTACATTGCGGGCGTAAACAACCTGATAGCCTTCCTGCTTCAACTGATGCATGTACGTAGTAGCAGATGCTTCATTCCCATTCACGAGTAAAATTAACGGGTTCATTCTTCTCACCCACCTGTGTTTGGACATAGGACTGCGAAATGGATACAGACGTAATTGATACAAACTTATTTAAGCATTATTTATTATATTGTAACAAAAAAGCAGAGAAATCATTCCCCGGGGGAAGACTTCCTGCTTTTACGGTTTAGCCTAAATAGCGGTGATAGATTTTCCTTGCTTCTGTTACGTCCTTCGTTCCGTGTATCAAGGCTCTTCCATCTGCAAAAATAACTAAACGGTGCGCTCCCTGACTGAAAGAAACCAGAAACGGATTCTGCTCCACTCTTCCCTCTCCCAAAGAAGCCAGTCTGTCTGCTGTTTCTTGAAGATTCACCTGTATCGGCTTTGCGGGTCTAATTTGAACGGTATCCCGGCCACACAGTACATCTGTTTTCTGGCGATGGGCTACCGACAAATAAGGGTAGGTCGGATGAGTGCCACAAGAAGGACAATCCGCTTTTTTGACACTGTCTACTGTTATCGCTACATACTCATTTTGCCACAGATCAAACGAAAGCAGCTTCCCCCTAAGATCCTCCGGGTATCCACCAAGTAGCTTGAAGGCTTCCGTGGTCTGGTTGGCCGTGACCATCTGCACCGCCTGTGGTATAATTCCTGCGGTATCACAGGTTTCTCCGCCGAACGGTACAGCTCCAAGCAGACAATGAAGACAAGGCGTTTTCCTTGGTAAAATGGTATAGGTTACACCATAGCTGCCAACACATCCCCCATAAATCCAAGGAATGCGATGCTTTTGTGCCATATCGTTCATAAGTAGCCGGGTATCAAAGTTGTCGGTGGCATCCATAATGAGGTCCACTCCCTGAATCAGCTCTTCCAATTCCTCTACCCCAACATCCAGTACATGTGCATGTATGATCGTTTCCGAATTGATTTCCTTTAGTCTTCGCTGGGCAGCTACTGCTTTGGGGCACCTCTCTGCGGCGTCACTCTCCTGAAAAAGCTGCTGGCGCTGCAAGTTACTCCATTCCACATAATCTCTGTCTGCGATGGTCACAGTGCCTACGCCTCCACGAACGAGCGTTTCCGCAATCCCGGTACCCAGCGCTCCAGTACCTATGATCAGTACGTGGGATAAAGCCAGACGACGTTGTCCTTCCGGCCCGAAAGGGGCGAATCTTTCCTGTCTGGAATAACGATCATTTGGTTGTACTTGCACACCAGTTTTTTCAGTCGCCTTCATGCCTGAACCAAGCCTTCTGTCGGGCTGCTTGCCGAGGCATAACGTTTTACAGGAATCATGCCCGCCTCAAAACCGTATCTGCCCGCGCGAACAGCCAGCTTCATCGCCTCAGCCATTTTCACAGGGTCCTGAGCTCCTGATACAGCTGTATTCAACAGCACGGCATCTGCCCCCAGTTGCATCGCCATTGCCGCATCTCCAGGTGAGCGAATACCCGCATCGACGATAACTGGAACCTCCGCTTGTTCAATAATTAGCTCCAATGAGAACGGGTTTAGCAAGCCGCGTCCGGTACCAATGGGTGAAGCTCCAGGCATAACGGCATGTACACCAAGCTTTTGCAGCCTTTTGGCAAGAATCACATCATCCGATATGTAAGGCAGCACGATAAAGCCTTCCTCCAGCAGTTTTTCACTGGCCTTGAGCGTTTCAAAAGGATCAGGCAGCAAGGTCTTGCTATCCCCAATGACCTCCACCTTAATCATATCGCACAGACCTGAGGCTCTCGCCAGCTTAGCGATACGCACTGCCTCATCCGCTGTCGTCGCTCCAGCCGTATTAGGCAGCAACGTATAACGACTCAAATCCAGCGTATCCAGAAAATGTTGCTTATCCCGTTCCTCCAAATTTAATCTCCGCACGGCAAACGTCAATATTTCGGTCTCCGCAGCTTCCACAGCTTTGGATTGAATATCCAGATCAGGGAATTTTCCTGTACCCAATAGCAGCCTTGACGTAAAAGATGCTTTTCCAATCGTTAACATAATTAACCGCCTCCCACAAAATGTACAATTTCCAAGCTATCTCCATCCTTCAGTACCGCTTCATCATGATCTTCACGAGTCAATATGTGACGATTCAGCTCCACCACTACAGTTTTTACTTTCAAATCCAGCTCTTTCAGCAGTTGATCCACATGAATGATCCGATTGGAAAAGGTCATGTTCTGACCGTTAATCGTCAGCTTCATTTGCTCGCCTCCTTTATACGTTCAGGAGAAAAGCTGCTTATTCCAAGCTCAGCCACACCAGCCCCTTTTAACAGCGCTGCTATCGCACGCCCGGTAGCTTCGCTCAGCAGCACACCGTTCCGGTAGTGCCCGACCGCGGCATATACTCCTTCTACGCCGGGAACAGGCCCAATACAAGGACGCCCCGCTACTGCCTGCGGACGCAAGCCCGCCCAAGTGCGTATAAAAGAAGCTTCACGGACGCGAGGCAGCCAGGCAGAAGCACGGACCAGCAGCCCCTCCAGGCTTCCAATGGTGACCTCTTTGTCGTACTGATGTGGCAGACTCGTCGCCCCAATCCAAAGCTCGTTCTTCCGCTTGGGCACCAGGTAAATATCATCGGCGTAAATGGTATATTCCAATGGATGATCCTTCAAGGAGACTGCAACAGCCTCACCTTTGACCGGATTAAGCGGATATTCAAAACCAACCTGCTCCAGCAGTCTCATACTATCCAAGCCTCCAGCAATAATGACCTGTTCGCAGGAAAAAAAACCACTGTCTGTTTGTACGCCACAAACTCGCCCATTCTGTACTACGAGTTGCTCCGCCTGTGTACCAGAGCATATTGTTGCTCCCAGTACGACAGCTGCCCCCGTATAAGCACGACAAAGCTGGGCAGGAGAAATCTGTGTCTCCTTTGATCGGTATATAGCCCCGATCACTTGACCATCCAAACATGGAATTCGGCGGGCCAATTCTCTGGCATCCCACCACACAGGATGATCACCCTCTCGCGCAATAGCCGCATTCCAGCGTTTTTGCCCCTCTGCTTCCGAACGGAAGGGAGTCACGAATCCTTCTGTTCGGAATTCCACCGCAACACCGGACAAACGCTCCAGGTCACGAACCAGCTCGGGAAATGCATCCCGGCTTGTGCGAGCGAACTGTGCCAACTCCGGGTCGGTGAATTCTTCACTCTCTGCTGCCAGCATCCCAACCGCAGCCCCTGAGGCTCCCTCGCCCGGAATGAATCGTTCCACCAATATCGTACTGCGACCCTCCTTGGCCATATGATAAGCAATGGAGCTACCGATGACACCTCCACCAATCACCAAGCATTCAGCGTGTCCAATAGCTTGTGCCTCTGTTTTTATCTCTGGCATATGTTCCATCTCTCCTCTCCACTAACGATTCTGCTTGCAGCGATCTCCTACTTTCGTTTCACCACTACAGGCTGTGAACTACCCGATCCGCCATTCGCCTGTACGCCATCGCAGCCGCAACGGGGGACTCAGCCTCCCAGATGCCGGACATCACCGCAATTCCGCTTGCACCCGCAGTATACAGCTCGGGAATATGGCGTGGTTGTATGCCGCCTAGAGCAATCACAGGGATGTTCAACAACCTGCATATGCGCTCAAGCTGTACTATACCTCGCGGAGTGACCCCCGGCTTGCAGTGAGTCTCATACACATGACCATAGAGTACATAATCCGCTCCTGCCCGTTCGGCAGCCTGTGCCTCCTCCAAAGAATGCACCGACACCCCGCAGCGCGTACCCTCTGGAAGTATACTTTTGACATCCCCAACAGGTAATCCGTTAGCCGGTAGCTGGATAGCTCCAACGGAGGTAAGCAAAGCAACATCCACCCGGTCATTTACTGCAATTTGCTGTAAAGGAACTCCCAGATTTGCCATACTGCGGGTCAATGCAAGGAGTTCAAATGCGCCCTTCTGCTTCAAGCGCACGTGTACATAATGAACATACGGATGAATAGCAGCAGCCAATTGGGCAGTATGTGCATGTGCATCGGAATCGCCTTCCATCGTAATTACGTGCAATTCGATCTCATTCTCACCTCACAATAGACTAAATGGTTGTAAGCTGACCCTGTATCTTTACAGTCTCATATCGTGCTATACGGCATGGACTAGCCACGTTTACCAGCAAAAAAATGAAGGGGTACGGGATATGAATACGAACATATGAACACGAACGAAAACGCAAAAAAACCACTTCCCAAAGGAAGTGGTTTAACGTACGTCCAATAACCGAACGGACCATTATATCCGTATACGTATATCGTCCCACGTACAAACAAAGTAATGAATTCGTAACCTCGTTTGTACGGCGCGCACTTCCCTACGCTGGCATAACCCAGATCAGGTGCAAAGGGTCCGAAATCCGTTTATTCCGTCTCAGCCGCATGGGCGGCTCCCCTAGTGTAACTATTTTATTGTATCAGCTAAAGATAGCTTAGCATATTTTCCTATTCCTGCAAACCCCGCTTCTTGTGAAGCTTGGTACAGAACTGGATATTTAGTTGACTTTACTTGACCATTCTTCCACATTCCACGTTTTGGTTACCCAATCCTCGTAAAAGTCCGGTTCGTGAGATACGAGCAATACCGTTCCTTTGTATTCCTTCAAGGCACGTTTCAGCTCATCCTTCGCTTTGATATCCAAGTGGTTGGTAGGCTCATCGAACAGCACCCAGTTGCTTTCCCGCATTAGCAGTTTGCATAGGCGGACTTTGGCCTGCTCACCACCACTGAGCGCGGATAGTGGACGGGTGATATGCTCATTTTTCAATCCGCAACGCGCCAAATGCGCTCTTACTTCATGCTGGTTCAAGTGTGGGAATTCATTCCACACATCCTCAATCGGTGTAACTTTCTCTGCGCGTACCTCTTGCTCAAAATAAGCTGGCTGCAAGAAATCCCCTTGATAGGTCTTGCCGCTGATCGGCGGAATTTTTCCCAGAATGGTTTTGAGCAATGTCGATTTACCGACACCATTGTAGCCCACAATCGCAATTTTATCGCCACGTTCAATCGTCATGGACATTTTAGGCAACAGGGCATGGGTGTAGCCAATTTCAAAATCAATACCCTCAAATACCGTTTTCCCACTCGCACGTGCTTCTTTAAATTGGAATGTTGGTTTAGCCGCTTCTTCCGGTTTATCAATGCGCTCGATTCGATCAAGCTGCTTCTCACGGCTCTTCGCCCGACCTGACGTAGAGGCGCGCGCCTTATTACGTTGAATGAAATCTTCCTGTTTCTTAATAAAATCCTGCTGCTTCTCATAAGCTTCAATATGCTGACTTTTGTTCAGGTCCGCCATTTCAAGGAACTTTTCATAGTTGGCTGAATAACGGGTCATTTTGGCAAATTCAAGATGATAGATGACATTCACGACCTGATTCATAAACTCAGTATCATGAGAAATAAGAATAAACGCATATGGATAATCCTTCAAATAGCGTGTAAGCCAATCAATATGCTCTACATCCAAATAGTTGGTAGGCTCATCCAGCAGCAGCACATTCGGCTTTTCCAGCAGCAGCTTGGCAAGAAGCACCTTGGTCCGTTGTCCACCGCTAAGTGCGGATACATCCCGATCCAGTCCTATCGCGGAAAGGCCCAATCCATTCGCCATTTCTTCAACCTTCACATCGATGAGGTAAAAATCCCCCATATCCAGTTGTTCCTGAATTTCACCCATCTCTTCCAGCAGCACTTCCAGTTCTTCGGGAGAAGCTTCACCCATCTTGTCAGTGATCTGCATCATTTCCTTTTCCAATTCCAACAACGGAAGAAAGGCGTCCTTCAGTACATCACGCACTGTTTTGCCAGGTGTCAGCTTGGTGTGCTGATCCAGATAGCCATAACGTACACGTGGAGTCCATTCCACTTTGCCTTCATCCTTAAGCAACTTCCCGGTCAGGATGTTCATCAGTGTCGATTTACCCACACCGTTGGCTCCGACCAAACCTACATGTTCCCCTCCGAGCAATCGAAAGGATACATTTTTAAACAATGCGCGGTCCCCAAAGTTATGGGATACATTTTCTACAGTCAATAAACTCATAAGCTGTTTTTGGCTCCTTATTGTCATCGGCGATGCCGACTGTTCTTATTTCATATGCATTTCTTTCAAAGCCTTATTGTAGCACATTCAGCAGCCTTATCGGAATATTGAAATTGGGTGAATTTGAAGGATTTTGATATTGTCTGCTTATAAAAAAAGAAAAATCACTCGTAGGAGTGATTTATTTAGAGATTGTTTAAAGATTTATTTATAATCATTATAACATTTATATTCAAAATACCCTGCGGCCGCCGCAGATTTTTCATCCGTAAAACGCTCTGTCGCTTTAAATGGAGCTGGACAAGAATTTCTGTAAAAATATTTCATTCCGGTATCCGGCTCTACGCCGCCGATAATGGCTTTTTTTCTCCCCAC
>NZ_ASRY01000076.1 GCF_000520815.1 Paenibacillus maysiensis
AATTGCCTGATAGCTTTTCCCATCCAAATACTCCTCGTATATTCTGCGTACAATCTCTGCTTCTGGCTCGTTAATCACCAATTCACCATGTTCATCCTTATCATAGCCGAGAAAGCGAGTGGTGTTGCAGAAGACTTTGCCGTTTTGAAAGCCACGTAATATGCCCCATCGGCTGTTTTCAGAAATGTTTCGGCTCTCGTCTTGGGCAAGAGAACTCAGGATGGTCAGTAATACTTCACCTGTGGTATCCAGTGTATTAATGTTCTCTCGTTCAAAAAATACAGCCACTCCAAGACTTTTAAGTTCCCGTACATATTTCAATAAATCCAGTGTATTCCTAGCAAACCTCGAAATCGACTTGACCAGTATAAGATCCAGTTTACCGTTTCGGGCATCCTGTATCATGCGATTAAAGTGCGTTCTATTTTTAGTGCTGGTTCCGGTGATGCCTTCATCTGCGTAAATATCAGCCATTTCCCATTCCAAGTTGTTTTGAATGTACTTTGTATAATGATTGACCTGATTGGTATAGCTCTCCTTTTGCTCCTCGGAATCTGTACTGACCCGGCAATAGGCAGCGACTTTCTTCTTTTGAATAGATTGGATTCCCTCTACAATGTCCATCGTTTTCACGGGAACGACGACGACTTTTTTTGCGGTTACGGCTTGTGCCATAGGTGTATCTCCCTTCAATATCTTCTTTATACGGTCACATGGTATAATGCTTGCGGCACATCATCAAGTCCATTTCTGCCCATGTGATAGCTACTTGAAAGATTTTTTATTAAGCTGGTCAA
>NZ_ASRY01000077.1 GCF_000520815.1 Paenibacillus maysiensis
GAGACGGTGCAATTCTTTGATCGGACAACGTATAAGAGTGTGCCGTTGGAGGAAGTTCCTCCAGTGCTGTTCTCGGAAGTCATGCGGGATGTAGATTTGGTCGTCAGTGTTGCTCATGTGGGTGGCGTTGATCCGGAAGCCAGTCTTACGACCATTGAAATGCGTAGCGTTATTGTGCAGGAATCGCTGCGTTTGCTGAAAATCAGTAATGTACGCTTGGATGGCAATTATGCGCGTGTAGACGGCAGCCTTGGTGAATATGCGGTGCATTTGGGAAGCGGCGGTGTCTACAAGCAGGCGAAGGGAGCGCTGCATATCATTCCGGTGCATTCGCAGCATCGTGGGCGCATCTTCCTGCCGTTCCTGGATGAAGATCCAAGAACAGCCGAGATTTTATCCAAAATTGTACTGCTGGCTGAGGATCAGAAAATCAAGGACCCGCAAATTCTTACGC
Organism: Paenibacillus maysiensis; assembly: GCF_000520815.1. Classification (GTDB taxonomy): domain Bacteria; phylum Bacillota; class Bacilli; order Paenibacillales; family Paenibacillaceae; genus Paenibacillus; species Paenibacillus maysiensis. The sequence goes on from NZ_ASRY01000077.1 coordinate 455, forward strand.
AGCTTCAGGCGTAGGATAGAAGCTGTGATATAGAGATTCATTTTGAAGTAACGTGAAGCCCCGTCCATGCAGATCCGTGTGGCGGGGCTTCATCATTTGCGTCAGATAATTCTTTTGTTCCTGGCAGGCGTTTGCTAGAATAAAGGAGGTTGTGTAAGTCAACGTTGACCATATTGCAGGGAGGGACACGAGTATGAGCAAGAAGATCAAATGGGGAATTGTCGGCACGGGATGGATTGCAGATCAATTCGCCGCGGATTTGGCACATGTTACGAACGGGGAAGGGTACGCTGTTGGATCACGGACTATTGAAAGCGCTACCGAATTTGCAGCCAAGCATCAAATTGCACGCGCTTACGGAAGCTACGAGAAACTGGCTCAAGATCCCGAGGTAGATGCTATATACATAGGCACTCCTCATCCTTTTCATAAAGAAAATGTTCTGACGGCTCTTCGGGCCGGAAAATCCGTCCTGTGTGAGAAGCCTTTCACCGTGAATAGCGGGGAACTGGAGGAACTGATCGGCTTTGCGCGTGAACATAAGCTGTTCCTGATGGAAGCGATGTGGACACGCTTTTTGCCTGCGATTCGCCAAGTGCGGGAGTGGATACATGCGGGACGAATTGGTGAGGTGAAGCTGGTTAAGGCGGAATTTGGTTTTCGCGTAGATTGGAATCCCGAGGGACGGCTACTGAACCCCGATTTGGGTGGAGGAGCTTTATTAGATACGGGGATTTATCCGGTATCTTTTGCTTCGATGGTGTTTGGTCCTGAACCCAAGCATGTATGGAGTACAGCTCATGTTGGGGAAACGGGCGTTGACGAGACATTCTCCATCCTGCTGGATTACGGAAACGGGCGCACGGCTATGCTTAACGGGGCAGTTCGTCTCGGACTGACGAATGAGGCATACATCCATGGCACAAAGGGATATATCCGCATTCCATCTTTCCTGAATAGCACGTCGGCTACTTTACATGTGGACGGCGAAGAGGTACAAACCTTTCAGGATGACCGAGCTTCCACAGGGTATGCCTTTGAAGCAGAAGAAGTGGGGCGTTGCCTGAATGAAGGCTTGCTCGAAAGTAGCACGATATCTTTGGATGAATCACTGGGTATTATGAAGCTGATGGATCAGATTCGCGCACAGTGGGGGCTTCGGTATCCTTTTGAGTAATTGAATTATGAATTGAATAAAGAATAAACCACTTAAAGACCAGAGAGCTTTTGAAGCTCTTTGGACTTTTTTGTTAAAAATGTTCATATGAGCGCTGGAATGAGTGGGTCATATAAAAGCGACAAAAATGTAACTATATCGTCAGTTAACTGAATTGTTAACGCTCTCTTTCTATGAAAATAAATGTTGGCCCTAGGGAGTAGCTTCTGTTCTGGAACGTGGCGCTTGATCCATCCAGCGGCCCGACAAATGGTGGCTGTACCAACTGTCGCGGTGTGGTTGTGTGCTCTTTTTGTGTGCTCTTAGCATTGTTCAGAATTGGTTCGGGGCCGCCCATCACTCAATCGTTCAAAAAGTGAGTGCAGTCACACAAGTATATTGAAAACTATAATGTATACATATACAATGTTTAAATTATCCCTTTTGGAATCGGCGGTTCCAAGCATTCATGTATAAAGGAGAAGAATAGCCTCATGGATATACAATTACAGTTGGACCCATTGTCAGTTGAACGATTAGCAAGCGCGCTTTCAGCACAACCGGGAGTATTTAAGTTGTTTTATGACACAGAGGGCTGTGGATGTAACGGCGTAATTGTCATCTTGGTGGTCACTGCGCCCGATGCTACCGATATAGTCATTCAGTCCGAGCCCTATTCTTTTTTTGTAGACCGACAGCAGGAGCAGCAATTCGACAGTAGAATGAGGCTTGAGGCAGATCCTAATTATCCGTCGTTTAAATTGAGCAGCGATGCGGGCCTATTCAGCAGCAACATTAGAATTAAAGATGTGCGTGTCAAATCGGCCACTTGAAGAGTGCTGGATGTCAGGGGAAGAATGTAATGTAAACGGAGACGACTATTGCGAGTATGAAATCCGTTTTCGGGGTAGTAACCAGCAACGGCACAGATATCGAATCCAGCCTTTATGTCGTTTTAACGAAAACACCCAGCGAGCATTACGCCCAAAATTTATAATACAGACTAAATCGCATTAACCCGAAACCAGTAGCGAATCCCCAAAGACGAACCTCATCCAGCAAATATGGAGCGAAGTTCGTCTTTTTGGACGTATTCACTCAGCCCTTCAAATAACTAAGTTATGTAGCGGCCTCCTTGTAAGTGGTACAATAAAATAACCATTATGATCATTCGAGAAGGACGTTGAGATGATGAAAAACTTGCTCGTTTCGGGCTACCGCGCTCATGAATTGAATATTTTCAACCAAAAGCACGAAGGCATTCCATATATCAAAAAGGCGATCACAGGCAGGCTCATTCCCCTGATTGAAGAAGGACTGGAGTGGATTATTACCCCCGGTCAGTACGGGGTGGATCTGTGGGCCTGTGAAGTGGCAATTTCACTGAAGCAGCAATATCCTCACTTAAAATGCTCCATTATGGCGGCCTATCAAAATATGGAGGAAAAGTGGAAGGAGGACAAAAAGGAATATTTTCAGCAGATCTGTAAGGAAGTTGACTATGTGGGAGTAGTCAGCCGCCAGCCTTATCAGGGAATATGGCAGCTCAAGGCACGGGATGAACTGCTTTTCCGCAAAACCGATGGTTTATTGCTCGTTTATGACGAGGATGCGGCAGAGGGCAGTCCGCGTTTTATGAAAGAGCTGGCATTAACCAAACAACAGGCAGAAGGCTATCGGTATATCAGCATCAGCTCGGAGGATATCCAGAGCATAGCGGATGAAGAACGATTATTCATGGACCTCTGATTTTAAAAGCATTTATCCGGATTTTTGAACAAAAAGGACGTATTCGTCCCTTTACTTTTATGTAAGCGCTATCATAAAATTTGAACAACAATAATTTATCAGTCAGATAAAATAAATTTATTGAAAATACAAACCATGAAAGGAGCTAAGGATTCAGATGAACAAAAGGTTTCGGTATACTGCGTTGCTCTGTCTCGGTGTCATTTTGAGTGGAGTGGTCACCCCGATGGATAGCCATGTCTCTGCTGCCTCTACGAGGCAAATGGAAAAGCTGAACCGGGGAGCCGTCGCGGTCAAGGTGCCGGAGGGCGTGCTGGTGAGCTGGCGGCTGCTGGGCACGGAAGCGGATTCGGCCGGCTTCAATCTGTACAGAGGGACAAGTAAGGTCAATGCTGCGCCGATTACGTCGAAAACCAACTTTCTGGACAAGGCAGGTACGACCTCATCATCTTACACTGTTCGTGCCATAGTGAATGGAGCAGAACAGGCTGCTTCTCTGGCGGTAAAAGTCTGGAGCAACAACTATCTGGATGTTCCCATCCAGCAGCCTGCAGGTGGTACAACCCCGGATAATGTCAGCTACACGTACCATGCCAATGACGCCAGTGTAGGTGACCTGGATGGGGATGGCGAGTATGAGCTTGTGTTAAAATGGGACCCTTCCAATGCCAAGGACAATTCACAATCCGGCTACACGGGAAATATATTTTTGGATGGCTACGAGCTGGACGGAACACGCAAATGGCGGATCGATCTGGGCAGGAATATTCGGGCAGGAGCGCACTATACGCAATTTCTCGTCTATGATTTTGACGGAGACGGCAAAGCGGAAATCGTATGCAAAACAGCAGACGGCACTAAAGATGGCACAGGGGTGATCATCGGCAACGCCTCGGCGGATTATCGCAATGCCAGTGGTTATATTTTGGACGGGTCTGAATTTTTGACCGTGTTCTCGGGCGATACGGGCAAAGCACTTAGCACGATTGACTATGTGCCGCCACGGGGAACGGTATCCAGCTGGGGAGATAATTATGGCAACCGGGTGGATCGTTTTCTCGCCGGGGTTGCTTATCTGGATGGCGTACGGCCCAGCATTGTGATGGCACGGGGTTATTATACCCGGACGGTTCTGGTCGCGTACGATTGGCGTAATGGTAACTTGAATCGACGCTGGACCTTTGATAGCAACAGCTACGCCAATGCCGGGACCGCCGGACAGGGCAACCATAGCTTGAGCGTGGCGGATGTGGATGGAGACGATAAGGATGAGATCGTGTACGGCTCGCTGGTGGTGGACGATAACGGGACCAAGCTAGCAAATACGGGCATGGGACACGGCGATGCGCTTCATGTTGGGGATCTGGACCCGGATCGTTCAGGCTATGAAGTGTTCAAGGTAAACGAGGACAAAAACGCCACCTACGGCGCTGCCATGTACGACCCGCGTAATGGTAACATTTTATGGGGCGTAAATACAGGCAAGGATACTGGAAGAGGCATGTCGGCAGATATTGACCCGCGTACCAAGGGCAACGAGCAATGGGCACCGGGCATCGGCGTGCGTTCGGCTAAAGGAGAGCTTATTACGAATACGCTACCGTCCTCCATTAATTTTGGCATCTGGTGGGATGGCGACTTGCTGCGTGAGCTGCTTGACCATACCTCTTCAAGCGCTGGAAAAATAGATAAGTGGAACTATACGAACTCAACCACTTCCAATTTGCTTACGGCGACAGGCACCAGCTCCAATAACGGAACGAAAGGAACACCGTCCTTGCAGGCCGATCTGTTCGGAGACTGGCGCGAGGAAGTGATTTGGCGCAAAAGCGATAATTCGGCGCTGCGTATCTACACAACACCATATGAGTCAGAGTATCGTTTTTATACACTTATGCATGATCCGGTGTACCGCCTGAGCGTGGCTTGGCAGAACGTGGCCTATAACCAGCCGCCGCACACTGGATTTTATCTGGGAGAAGGGATGTCCAAGCCCGCGCAGCCGAATATATACATCCCTTGATTTGCAGGTCAATTTGCAGGTCGAAATGAAACGCGAATGAACAAAAACGGAAAGGGTTCTGGGTTGATCGGAGCTCTTTTTGTCATGCCAAAAAGAAGACAACGTATGACTTTTATAAAAATGGGAACATTAGTTCTTATTAGTGAAATATACGCATGAAAAAGGAGGCGGGATATGTGACTTCTCTAACGACGGAAGGTATGATTACGCTCGTAACCAATGTCGGATTCCCTGCTGCATTAAGTCTGATTCTGTTAAAATATATCCTTGTCACCCTTAGCCGGAGATTGGAGCAGCTTGACCGGTCTGTTAAGCAACTGTCACAATCCCTGGAAGAGGTGGAGGCAAAGCGAGTGAAGCAGTCAGAAGAAACGCACCCGGCAAATACGGACAAACTTCGTGTAGAATGAACAAAAAAAGGCAAATAGAAACAATTTAGCAACCCAATCGAGAAGCGAGATTCTTATAATAGAAACGTGTGCAGTTTATGCAGACATATGACTATGGAGGTGCATCGAATGATGAAAACAGGTATGAAAATAAATACGAAGCTATCCGCGCTGTGCATCGCAGCTACGCTTATGAGCGTAGCACAGGCCGCAGCCGCC
>NZ_ASRY01000078.1 GCF_000520815.1 Paenibacillus maysiensis
CCTGCTGTCGGCTGCGCCGAGTTCAAACGTGAGGTCAAAATAGCACCTGCCAACGCGGATAGCATTCCAGCCAGAGAGTAAATCCAAATTTTCACGCGCGGTACTTTAATACCGGATACAATCGAAGCCTTCTCGTTACCACCAATGGCATACGTTTTGCGTCCAAACGGCGTTTTATGCAAAATGATCCACAATACTGCAAAGGTAATGAGCATCGTAATCGCCGGAACCGGAATGCCAAATTGATAACCACGGCCGAACAATTGAAATACCAGGCTGTCTCCGAGTCCCGTAATTGGATTACCGTTAGTATAGACCAGCGTCAATCCTCTAAAAATGGTCATCGTCGCCAATGTAGCAATAAACGGAGCCATTTTACCTTTGGTAATCATCAAGCCATTAATCATCCCCATGACGCCACCCAGCGCACAGCCAATGATAATCGCCAAAATCGGATCGAAGCCGGCCAGCATCATATTCGCGACAAATGCACTGGATAGAGCTAGGATCGAGCCAACAGACAAATCAATCCCGCCTGTGAGAATGACAAAGGTCATACCAAACGCTATCAACGCATTAATAGAAACCTGGCGCAACAGATTGAGAATATTAAGCGGTTCCAAAAAGCTGGGATTCAAGACCGATACGATGATAACCAAAATAATAAGTCCCAGCAACGGACCGAGCTTTTGTGTGATTTGCGACATTTGAAAGCCTTTACTACCTTTTGCTTCATTCATAGTTGTCATATTACTGTCCTCCTGTAGCTAGCGTCATAATGTGTTCTTGTGTGGCTTCTTCCCTGCTCAGTTCCCCGCTGATTTTCCCCTCATGCACCACAACAATACGATCGCTCATGCCGAGTACCTCGGGAAGTTCTGAGGATACCATAATAATCGCGACTCCACGTTCGGTCAGCTCGTTCATCAACTGGTAGATTTCCCGTTTGGCTCCCACATCCACGCCTCTTGTCGGTTCATCAAGAATGAGTACATTGGGACCAATACCTACCCATTTGGCGATAACGACTTTTTGCTGATTGCCACCTGACAGACTGCGTACCGGCGTTTCTCCTGATTGGGTTTTAATCTGTAAGCGCTTAATTAATGTATTAACAAATTCCAGCTCTTTTTTGCCTGAAATAAATCCCTTTGACGTAAAACTGAACAGATTGGGAAGCACCATGTTTTCCCGGATCGAAAAATCCAGCACCAAACCCTCATCCTTGCGGTCCTCTGTAATAAAGCCGATCCCCAGCTTAACCGCGTCATCCGGCTTGCGGATAGCTACCTTTTTTCCCCGCACATGAATTTCACCGCTGTCCAAAGCATCCAATCCAAAAAGCGCTCGCATAATTTCTGTCCGTCCCGAACCCATCAAGCCCGAAAAGCCTACAATTTCCCCGGATCGCACGGTAAAATTCACATTTTTAAATAAACCTTTGTGCGAGGCATTTTTAACCTCCAGCACCACTTCTCCCAAAGCAGGCGTTCTCGCCGGATAGCGCTCAGTTAACTCCCTGCCGACCATTTTCCGGACAACCTCATCAAAATCGGTATCAGGAATCGCTTGGGTATCCACTGTTTTTCCATCACGCATGACGGTAATCCGGTCGCAGATTGCGAATATTTCCTCCATACGGTGTGAAATATACACTATAGAAACGCCTTCTTTTTTCAAGGAAGTAATAACCTCAAACAGCTTTTGAATTTCCCGTTCAGTTAGCGCGGCTGTCGGCTCATCCATTACGATTACTTTGGCATCCGTCATCAATGCTTTGGCTATTTCAATCATCTGCTGTTGACCTACGGAACACTCGCCTGCTTCACCATTCAAAGGCAGATTCACTGCAAGCTTAGCGAATTGTTCATTTGCTAGCGCTTTCATTTTGGTGCTGTCGAGAAATCCCCACTTGGATGTCATTTCCTTCCCAATAAACAGATTTTCCAGCACGGTCATTTCCGGCCACACATTCAGCTCCTGATGGATAAAAGCAATTCCCTTTTGTTCCGCCTCTTTAGGGTTAGCAAAATAGGTTTCCTGACCGTCAATGATGATTGTTCCTTCATCACGGCGATGCAGCCCAATTAAAATATTCATCAGCGTTGATTTACCCGCACCATTTTCACCCATGAGTGCATGAACCTCTCCTTCACGGAGATCAAAATCTACACCACTCAGTACCTGATTGGTTCCAAAGGCTTTGTGAATTCCCTTCATTTGAATCTGCATGCTGCTCCCTCCTTTTTATACAAAATTGATTTAGCCAAAATTGACCTATCCAAAATAAGCTTTATCCAAAATAAACTCCGGCCTGCAAAATACAATTGGCAAACGGTTTATTTTCTCCTGTGCGAATGACCACCTTGGCATGACGGGTCAACTCCTTGAATTGCTCATGCGAACAAAACTCAATGGCGGCGGTCTGCGAATTTTCTGACTGTTCCCCTGCAAATGTACGGCTAATATACTGCAAAGCTTCCTCATTTCCCTGTTTAATTTCTTCAGCCAACGTTACCTTTTCGATCACCATGTCTGCTGCGATTACATCAACGACATCCTGAAAGGACGGTACGCCCAACTTGAGAGCCAAATCAATTTTGGTAACGCCTTCAGGAATGGGTAAGCCAGCATCGGCCACGACAATATAGTCCGTGTGACCGAGATCCGACAGTACCTTGGATATATGACTGTTCAGGATTCCATGCTTTTTCATATTATAATTGTTCCTCCACTTCACGCCGCGTTGGCATACCACCCTGTGCCCCAAATTTGGTAACGGACAGCGATGCAGCACGATTGGCGAATTTCACACTGTCTGCCATCGATTTCCCCTCAGCTAGCGCCACCGCAAATGCAGCGTTAAATGTATCCCCTGCACCTGTCGTATCCACAACTTCTACTTTATAAGTAGGGACAACGACCTCCTGTTCTCCGTCGAAAAACCGTACACCGTTGCTGCCTTCTGTGACAAACAGCTTGTTCGGATATTGACGCAGAGCCTCTTGAAGGCTTTGGCCCTTGAACATAATAGCGGCTTCATGCTCATTTGGCGTAATGTATGTCGCGTTCTCAATCACACTTGCTTCCACTTCACGAGCCGGAGCGGGATTCAGTAACAGCGGCACCTGATACTTCGCACAAATTTTGCTCACGTATACGACCGTTTCCTCCGGTATTTCCTGTTGAATGAGCACCATATCCGAATTTCGGATCACATTAAGTGCTTCCTCCACATAGGCTGGAGTTATTTCATTATTCGCAGCTTTTACAACAACAATACTGTTATCACCCTCAGCCAGTACAATATGTGCTGTGCCGCTTTCCATATGTGTAACCGGTTTCACATAGCCAACTTGAACATGATTTTCTTCAAAATTCCGTAAAATCTGTTGACCAAAATGATCATCCCCTACGCGTCCAATCATCGTGACGTCCGCTCCGAGACGAGCTGCGGCTACTGCCTGATTGGCACCTTTCCCTCCAGGCACGGTTGTAAAGCTTTCACCCAGCACCGTTTCTCCTGCGCCGGGGCGCTTGGATGAAGTCACTACAAGATCCATAGAGCTGCTTCCAATAATCGTGATTTTAGCCATGATAATCCACCTTTCTGGTCGTTTCCCGTTCAATGAATTTGACGGGCAATTGTATGCTTGAATGGGTAAGTATGCTCGAATGAAGATTAGGTACGCTAGACTTCGTTGCTTGTGACTGCTCAATCAATTGAATCAGCAAACCTGCTGCTTCCCAGCCCATTTCATAAGCGGGCTGCCGGATCGTTGACAATGGCGGGAATAACAAGCTACTTAACGGTATATCATCAAACCCGATAATCTGAACATCATCCGGGATTTTCTTTCCTAATCTATGTGCCTCATGCATCACCGCTGTAGCCACAATATCGTTACTCGCAATGACTCCGTCCGTATCCGGATGCTTGCTGAACAGCTCTTTGGCCCACAGCTCGGCTTCCTTGAACGAAAAGGACGTCGTCTTGACGACATGATAGGCAATATTCGATTGCTGAAGCTCTTCAACCGCCCCGCGAAAACGATCCTGTGCCGGCCGAATATGCGCCGGGCCCTGCATGACCGTAATTTGTTTGCTACCACGGGCCACGATTTCCTGCGCTGCAAGTTGACCGCCATGAGTACCATCCGCATATACGGAAGGACTGTCATTGGAAGTTCGATCAAGAAAAACGACAGGGATTTTCAACTTGGCGTAGCAATCAGCATTGGGATCATTTGTAGATGAAATGACGCCAACGACATTATTTTGAATAAAGGTATCCATGTAATCCAGTTCTTTTTGCCGATCCTCATCACTATTGCCAAAAATAATTCGAAAATCATTTTCTTGCATTCGATCCTCCACTCCACGAGCTAACAAAGGAAAGTAAGGATTCGTAATATCCGGTAGAAGCAGGCCGATCAATCTGGATTTCTTTTTGTACAAAGAACGAGCAACTTCGTTGGGTTTGTAATTTAGTTGCTTAACAGCGGCCTCAACCTTGCGACGTGTATCCTCATGCACATATCCGGTTTCATTAATAACTCTGGATACGGTTGCTACGGAAACGCCTGCATAGCTGGCGACCTGTTTAATTGTTGTCATTGTGTAGTTTCAACTCCAATGTGTAACCGGTTACACATATAAAATATCACAGCATTTATTTTTTGACAAGCATTAATTATTTGCATGTTGAATGCTTTAGCTTTATAATTATTTCTGTAACTAATATAGTTTCACCTTTGTGCACATTCTAAAGTGGGCAGGCCCACTCCCAGTAACTCAATAAAATACGTAAACATGGAGGCTTTTTCCTGATGAATATCGAAGTTTGGTCTGATTATATGTGTCCGTTCTGTTATATTGGCAAACGCCGTTTGGAGCAAGTATTACAGCAATTCCCACACCGCGATGAGGTGCAATTGACGTTCAAGAGTTTTGAATTGAACCCGGATGCTGTGAAAGATAGTGGTAAAACGATCAATGAAGAACTATCAACTAAATATGGCGTCAGTCTGCAAGAGGCTCAGGCTATGAATGATCGTATGAACGAAAACGCACGCTCTGCGGGTCTGAAGTACAATATTCATGCCATGGTACCGACAAACTCTCTCGATGCGCACCGCCTAACCCTTTGGGCTCAAACACAAGGCAAAATGCTGGAGCTGAGCGAGCGTTTATTCCAGGCTGTTTTCATCGAAGGAAAGCATACGGGTGATCATGAAGTGCTGGCAGCGTTGGCAGCTGAGGTTGGTTTGGATCAGAAGGAAGCCGCTGCTATATTAGCGAGTGACCGCTTTGCTGATGAAGTTAGAGCCGATGAAGCTGAAGGCGCTGAGTTGGGTGTTCGGGGTGTGCCATTCTTTGTATTTGATCGGAAATTTGCTGTTTCTGGTGCTCAGCCGGAGGACGTATTTTATGATGCGCTTCAAAAAGCATGGGACGAACGCTCACCTTTCACTATGATAAGCGCCAGCTCGTCCAAGCATGATGCAGGTGGTGGTGTATGTACCGACGACGGTTGCGAGATTCCAGGCCGCGAGAGCTGATCGACAATGAATGAAGATGTTTAACTCCCTAAATAATTTTAAAAAAAGCGTGCCAGCACCAATTAAACCTGATGCTGGCACGCTTCTTTATTTTTTATAACGATTTAATCATCCCGCCATCCACAAGAATGGTACTGCCTGTCAAATAGGATGAAGCTGAAGACGCCAGAAAAGCAACGACTTTACCGAACTCTTCAGGCTCTCCATACCGTCCCAATGGAATGCCCTCTTCTGCTTGTTTGCGAACCTGATCCGTCGTTTGGTGGGTTTTCTCAGCTCGATGCTCGTCCAAGCTGCGAACGCGATCGGTTGCTATTCTCCCCGGTGCTACAGTATGTACCAGGATATTATAAGGAGCTAATTCCAGAGACAATGTTTTCGCCAATCCAGCGACCCCAGTACGTAGTGTATTCGAAATGATTAGGCCCGGAATCGGCTGCTTAACTGAGGAGGAAGCAATATTTAAAATCCTGCCGCCTTGTTGTTTTTTCATATATGGTAACACCTCACGGATTAACCGGATATGACTAAGTAAATTTTGCTCAAAGGCCTGCATCCAAACTTCATCTGTAAAATCATCAAAGGTGCCCGCAGGAGGACCACCCGCATTGTTAACCAAAATATCGACGGTGCCAAACAAATCGACTGTACGACGGATGGCCAGGGAAATATGTTCAGGTTTTGTTACATCGCAAACTACATATTCAACGCGGCCACTCGCCGTTTCCTGTAATTCCGCCTGCGTCCGCTGAAGCTCTGCTTCATTCCGTCCGGAAATGACGACATTCGCACCTTCGCGTGCCAGTTCCCGTGCGCTTGCCTTTCCGAGTCCTTTACTGGAACCTGCAACAAAGGCAGATTTTCCTGTTAATCCTAAATCCATTTATGCCACTCCCTTTTCTCAGTGTTATCTATTTAATTGTACACATGACCAGCACGTTTTGTTTACAGCACATTATGTTGTTGATGCAGGTGTTGTTGTTGGCTGCTCGTATACAACAACAGACTGGCTCTCAGGCTCCCATTTAACATTTGTCCCCAAGGCCTCTCCGATTACCCTTACAGGTACCATTGTCGTCCCATCCACTATGGATGCTGGCTGCTCGATAGAATACGGCTGACCGTTAATATATGCTTTCGGACTGTTAACAAATAATTTGACGGACACGCCGTTACGGGTGACAGTAACAGCCTTTTCTTTCGGATCCCAAGAAACCTTTGCATCCAAAGCTTCGGAAGCTGTTCTAAACGGAACAAGTGTGGTCCCATTGCGGTTAATCGGTTTGGCATCGTATTCTTCACCATTCACGAACAGCTTCATACCCGACGGCCGTCCGGCCTTCTTCGAGAATTCACCCAGCTTTTTGTAGCTATCCAGATCGGACACATTAGCCAGTACCGCCTCCTCCTGCATGTAAACGGCATCTGTCACATTTCCGTTTTCAGCCAGTAGCTCAGCTGCCTCAGTCAGTGCTTTACCAGAATTCCGGATCAATTCAAGTTCAGCAACCTGCTCCGGAGTCAAACGGTCCGGGTATTTCGTAAGCAGCAGATTCGCAATAACCGCCCCTGCCGGCTTATCCTTCGTATTTTCTACCGCGTGAAGCAGACCCTTGTAACCGTTGCGTCCCTTGTGACCATTATGGTCTTTGGACTCCCCGTATGTATCATCCGTTACTGCAACAGGTTCAGTTTTTCTGATTTCTGCGTGTTTGTCTTTTTTACTGTTTTCATCCTTTTTATCGGATGCTTTGTCCTTTTGTTTTTTGGACTGATCATTGTCTGAGTCATGGGGATCGATTAGCTCTTCCCCGCTCTTTTCATTCCCGTCTTTTATAGACGTCTTTGCTTCCTGTTTGTTCTCCTGACCATTTCCGTGTCCCTGCTTGGCCTCAGCGGTTCCCGCTGCCAATCCCAAGACCAGTATACACGCTAGTAAAGCTGTCCAAGTGTTTCTCATGATGCGATTCCTCCTTATAGTAAAGACTGGGCTCAAATGTCCCTAGACGTATTAACGGCTTCTCTAAGCTGATTTTTTATCTTTTCTTTAACTAATGTGTGATACACCGCTATAGCTGCAGTCGAGATTGCCAAAACCACTATAAAATTTTATTATACGCCTAACCTATTTGCACAGTATAATGAGAATTACACATGCATTTTTAAGAATCAGTCTTTACATTCGCATAATAGAAAGAAGATGAAACAGACATGTTCGGCACCATTCTTTTGGACGTTGTTTTACCTATTTTTGTACTTATCGGTTTTGGTTGTATCATGCAATATTTTTTCCGACTGGACTTGTACACCTTAGCTAAAATCAATTTTTACTATATCACCCCCGCAGTTGTGTTTACGGGTCTTTATAACTCGGAAATATCCTTAATGCTCATGGGTGAGGTTTCACTTTTTTATGCCTTGTACATAGCTATTCTGTACGTAATCAGCACTACCGTCGCCAGATCTCTGAAATATAGCCCCGGAATGCGTGGAGCTTTTACAAACAGTGTAATGCTAGATAATTCAGGAAATTATGGTCTGCCAATCAATCAGTTGGTGTTCAAAGGTGATCCGCTGGCCATTTCCGTTCAAGCACTGATTATGACCTTTCAAAGCTTTGTCACATTTACATACGGTACTTTTGTTGTGCAAAATGGCAAGGCCAATACTCGAAAAATTTTAATTAATTTTCTGAAAATGCCTGTTCCCTACGCGCTTGCGCTAGGCTTGCTTCTAAATCTGCTGCATAGTCCATTGCCTAATTTACTGGCTGAGCCTTTGAATTATATTAGCCAGTCGATGGTTGCCGTTGCTTTGCTTACTTTGGGAGCACAAATAGTGCAATACCCCTTTCGTTTGCGCCGTACAGCCGTGTACATCAGTATGGTGCTACGTCTGATTGCTGGTCCGATAGTCGGTTTTATGCTAGTGTTGCTGCTAGGTCTTAAGGGGATTCCCGCTCAAGCGCTGCTCATTGCATCGGGTATGCCTACCGGCGTTAACACAAGTATTTTGGCGGAAGAATATAAAAATGAACCCGATTTTGCCGCACAAACAGTATTACTTTCTACGATTGTGAATGTCATTACGATGACACTGTTAATTTCAGCATCCCGGCATCTTGTTTGAGGTGTATGTAAATATAAAAATTGGATTAGAGACGCTTTTTGTCTGAGGGCAGGAACGTTTCTTTTTTGTAGACAAAAGAACGTACGTTCGCATTACTGTTCCTTTTTCTACTTAAAGTGGTGTGTTTGTTTTATGGAGACTGTATGCGAGAAAGAATCTTTTTTCTATTATGAATTTTTCATATAGTGAAATAATTATATAAAATTAATTTGAATCTCTGTTGGTTGTGTTTTCAACTTGTCGTTGCTTTGTTTCCGAAAAAAGATTGACGGGCAACAATGTCATCAAAAATAAAGCCAGCTCGCTCATTAGAGTGGCTGACTTTGACTTAGGATTATTCTTATTAAGGTTTAGGGCTCTATCCCCCATTGCTTGCTTCCAGACAGGTAAGCGGTTATTTTAGTGGAATCTTGTAAACTGTTTGCTGTGGGATTAAAGGAATAATCATCGGTTTGTGTGTAATTGCTCCAGTCCACTTTGGATATCCGGGTTTGCAACTCTACACTTTGACCAGGCTCTAAAGAACCCGCAGCCGACTTAAAACCGATCTCTGCATAAGAATCTGCCCTTGGCTTCGCATTGGATAGTGTTTTGAAGCTAGCAATCACATTCTCTGTACCGATGCTTGACCAATCCGCGAAGAAATTTTGCGCTTTCTCCCCGTTGATGGTGTAATAATAACGCAATGTAACGTCTGCTAGGGAAACGGATGAGGTTCCCGTATTGGTTATTTTAAATTTGGAACTGATTGTATTGCTTGTGGCGGATACATTCCCATTGAAGGTTTGCACCTTCAGAACGCTCTCGCCTGTTCCCGGCTCACTTGGCGTATCCCCTTTCACCGTAATCGTAAACAACGCATCATTGCCTGTACTAAAATGGAAGTTTAGTGCTGTCTCTCCTTTAGAAAGTTTAGACAAATACTTGTTGGTAAGAACGACTGTTTCTTCACTAAGCGTATAATCTTCACCTTTGTTCAGCACCACGTTCCCTTGTTGGATGGCTTCCAGCGTATTACCGTTAAGTGTAAGCTTGACAGTAATATCGGTATTGCTGTTATTCACTCCATAGGTTGCAGTCGTTGGTGTAATACTTGCTTGCCCGGTAGACGGCTGATCACCGCCCACACGATCCGCCACCAGAATACCGCGGCCATTTGTTCCCAAATAAGCACGCCCATAAACTCGGGGATCTCCAATAATTGTGGTCACTCGAGCATATTGATGCTTGTCGTCATTAATACGCGCCCAGTTTGCGCCAGCATCGTCCGAACGGTAAAATCCACGTGTGCCGTCAATTTTACCAACGATAAATACTGCTGCACTGGTGCGATTTGGTGCTGCTTTACCAAAGCCTACAAAATCCGCCTCCTGCACATTATCGAGCTTGGTGAATGTAACGCCGGAATCCTTGGAATGCCACAAGCCGTATGGCCCTCCATCCTCAGAGCCCCCAGCGAACCACACATCCCCTTCTGCTCCACGTACTGCATTAATATCGGCATTACCTTCCGTTGGTAAGCCTGATACCGCCGAAGCCGTGAACGATACGCCTCCATTGGTGCTCACATATATTTTTCCGGCGGCGAACGCATAGTATTTGTTAGGATTCATCCGGTCTGAGGCAATCTTCGCATTCGCTGGAATCCCTGTACTTGCGGTCCATGAGTTGCCGCCTGTTTTGGAGTAAAATACGCCTTTGTCCGAGGTACTCCAGAGTAAGCCATTACCATCGGCCGCAACGGCTATGCTTCCACCTCCTGCTGTGCCGGAAGGCTCGCTGTTCGCTTTATACCAGTTTGCTCCGCCATCATTGGAGAAGCCGATGGATTTGGCATTCGGATCTTTCTTATAATCTGCTTTGCCTACCCGAGCCATAAAAGCTGGATTCAGCTCGGCATAGTCGATACTTTCACTGCTTGTAAAAGTGGGATTATCCAGCATTTTAGCTGGAGCCTTGAACAGATCGTCATGTCTGAAACCGGAGACATCCCCTACTGCGCTCACCAAAGGTGCACCGATTGAGGGGCTTACCAGATCCAAAATCGCAGTTTCCTCTACCCCCTTAGCGGCTACCGAAATGTCCAGCTTACCGCCCTTGTCCCAGTTCGTCAAATTTTTGGAGCCGTAAATCGTAGCTCCTGTGCCGTATAACATATGGTCTGAATTAAATGGATCAATCTCCAGATCCCCGATCATCCAGCCCAGCTTGGGCGACACTTCCGGCGGAGCAGGGTTGGCATTGAAAGTCAGCCAAGGCGCACCTGATATATCCAAATTGTATTTCAGCTTGCGAGTTGGATAACCATCGAATTCCCAAATGGGACTCCAGGTTGCCCCGCTGTCGGTGCTGCGATAAATCGTTGCATCCGGCCACCAGGAATTCAGCGTGGCCACCATAAGAGTACCCGGCTTCTGCGCGTCTACTGTCAGTCCACCATATCCAAAATAATTGTCCGTGCTGCTATTGGCAACAGGACTTATGTTGGTCCATTGACCGCTAGCTGTATTCAATTTCCACACATCACCCTTTGTCCCGTCATATGGACCTGCTCCATCGCTATAAGAGATATACAGGTTGCCGTCCGATGACAACACGCCATGATGTGGCAAATAGCCCGTAGGTTGTCCTGCTACAGCAGACCAGGTTGTCCCGCCATCTGTACTGCAATAGACACTTTGCTTTTTATCTGCTACCCCCACATAAATCGTCTGTGTAGCTTTGCTGGAAGAGCCCGTCTTTTTGTCAAACGTAATCCAGGCCAAACCGACGATATCACTGGTGTACTCATTGGAAGGGTCCTGAACATACGTGCCCGGATTCGGGAAGCTGCTTACCTTGCTCCAGGTTGCCCCGTAATCCGAGCTTTTCCATAGTCCATTACCACTCCGTGCCCCGAAAAATAAAATATTGTTCTTATTGGGATCAATCGTCAGCCTCTCCCCCATCGAGCGGCCTGGCATATTGCCTCCCACCTTAAAAGGAAGCTTCGTTGTCTGCCACGTATTGCCCCGGTCGGTCGACCGCATAATCTGTCCGTTTTGCTTGTCCCATGAATTGGTATACGTACCTGTAGCTATATATACACGGTTCGGATCAACAGGATCGGTAGCCAACGCATCCACGCCATTTTTGTTCCAATCTTCCCAGCCCACAAAATCCGTCAACGGAATCCAGCTCTCGTCAGCGGGATTCCAGCGATAAGCACCTCCAATATCTGTACGGGCATAGATCAGATTTTTTTCCTTCTCGTTAAAAATGATACCGGGCACAAAACCGCCACCTCCACCCGTGACCACACTCTTCCAGGTATACTCATCACTTGGAGCGGCATGTGTCGGCGTTATCAATCCCGTCCAGGAAGCACCCGCTACCACTAACGCCAGACACGCGATCCTAAACCTGCTTTTTGCCCTCGTCATTGAATTCAACCTCCTTCTCCATTTTCATTTGAATATGTGAGTCATTTCTAGATGAAAGAAATCAGCCGATTCCGGATTCGTTCCTATCATTGTATTTCCAACCAACATAGTCTGATTCAATGCTTCTCTCGGCCTCACCTCCAGTCGTTATCAATGAAATGCAACAGGAATTACTTTTTATAAAACGCTTACATTTTGTCTTGCTCAATAGATTCGTCATCTTTTTCTCGGTTCCTTGTGTAAAAAATCAAGATTATGTTAATATCATCACTTGCTCCACGGTTTACAATGTGGGTTTGATCCTTCTCCTGGGCGTTGATACCTTTTATATATTACTATTATGAATTTTTCATATATTGAAATATTTATTGTGAAAATCGACCAATAAATGTTTGCGTAGGTCAGGTTTCTGCGGCTTGCCCGCCTCCCGCTGCATTTGCCCCCGTATTCGTAGAATGGGCTCCTCCATTATCTGAGCATGCCGACAATTCCAGCACCAGCGACAGGGTTAGAGCTAACATTTTTGCGTATCGACTTGTTCGTTTCACTTGTAAAACACTCTCCGTTCTCGTGGGCAATTTTATGAATACATTGCATATTTGAGGCTAATGTCACATTGTTTATAATTCCAATCAGATATATATGAATTGTGCAAATAATTGTATGGATGGATAGAAGACTTAAATTGACAACGCAAAAAAGAGCCGACAGGAGGCTCTCCCCGACTCATTTTTGTTGCTAATCACAGTTTTGAATTTTTCAGGTATTGAAAAACTGACTTACATTCCCTCGTACCGGATGAGTCTGCTCCCTGTACTCCCCATCCGTATAACTGCCAATCACCTTACGCCAAAAGGACTGCGCTGGCCTGTTCGTGCTCATCTGAGTCACCTTCCAACGCCCAGCAAAACGTTCAAACAGCTCATGAGCCGCCCACGTCCCGACCCCATTATGCCGATAAGGACGCAGCACAAAAAACTCAGCCATGTAGTAGTCAGCCTCCCGATTGCTGGACATTCGGTCAACCAGCGCAAAACCTACGGGAACGTCCTGTCTCCAGATCAGAAAAGGCAGCTTCTGTTCACCGCTTGTCCAGTATTGATACAAGTCCGGGTAAGCCGGGAATGTGCCGTTTTCAGTAACATCAATTCGAAGATAGGCTGTAAAATCATATAAATAAAATTGCATGAGCTGCACAATAATGTTCCTCTGGGACTCCGGAACACTTTTGATGGACAGCTTCAATTCCGACTGAATGTCATACCCCATATTTTCACCTCTCTTGATGGATCAGTTCGTTCTTTACTTCGATTCGCATTCCATCTTCCCTTCCATCCGGTGCTGTTCAAAATATGCTAAAATACATATATTATGACTGGACGAGGTGGAACCCAATGAATATACAAAAGATTATCGACCGGCGCAAACTGGACGAAAAAATGCCGGGATTACCATGGTACGTGCAGCAATTTATGGATTACAAGCTGCCCGATCTGTCCCCTTCCACATTGCTGGAATATGTGCGGGATTATGAAGCTTTTTTCACATGGCTTCGCTCGGAAGGCTTGTCTGCCGGAGAGAAGAACGCCCAAGTTACGCTGGGAGAATTGGAGACGCTCCATATGGATAGTATTACAGGCTATCGTTTGTTTCTATCGACTAAGCGTGAAGGCTCCAATTCCCGCATTACGATTTCACGTAAGCTTTCGTCCCTGCGTTCCCTCTTTCATTATTTGAGCCAGATCGCTGAGGATGAAAACTTTTATCCTTTGCTCAAGCGCAACATTATGGCCAAGGTCGAAATCAAGCGTATACATAAACCCAAGGACACGGCCGCCAAGCTCAAAGGAAAAATACTGGAGGAGGAAGAGCTGCTTGAATTCATCGGTTATATTTATGAAGGCTATGGTCAGGATTTGGCCGATAACAAACAGGCGTTATACTCCTATGAACTGAACAAGGAACGGGATGCCTGCATCGCCAGTCTCATTTTGAACTCGGGCCTGCGCGTATCCGAAATCGTCAATCTGAATCTGGATGATTTAGATATAAACAATAAATTACTATATGTGTACCGGAAAGGAAATAACGACGAAACCTTTAAAACGCCGGTGTATTTCCGCGAGCAATCCAAAGATGATCTCGCACTTTATTTGTCCCTGCGGCATACACGTTATCGCACACCCAAAAAGGAAAAGGCGCTCTTTGTCGCGCGTCCTAACGGCAGTACAGAAGGAAAACGGATGACCAAAAGAGCGATTCAGGCGATGATCATCAAGTACGCCAAACGGTTCGGCAAACCTTACCTGACCGTTCACAAGCTCCGTCATTCCTTTGCCACCGACTACTATTTGCAAAACGATATTTACAAAACGAAGGAGCAACTCGGCCATGCTTCCACGGAAACGACGGAAGTCTATGCCCATCTGACCGACAAGACCATGTCCCAAGCGATCGAACGACGAGTGGAGACTCAAACCGACTCAGCCGATTGATGTCTCAGCCCTACTCACCCGGGACTCCTTCTCTCTGCTTCTGAATCTGTCCAAGTAACCAGCGGCCTGCCGGGCCGTTGGCATCGGCGGGAAATATCTGTATCGTTTTATCCGAAAAATGGCTCTGTGCCCAACCCGTTTGATCCTCCCAAACCGCTGCTCCCTGTACATTTGTCAGCTCAGTGGTAAGCTGGGCATCCGATTGTTCCCGCACCATGACCAGCTTCGGATAATTCTCCTGCTTGAAGCCTTCTAGCAACACACAGTCGTATGCCTGAAAATGCCGGATTAGTCCGGTGACAGGCCGACTATGCTCCTCTACAATGGCTGTTCTTCCACCTGAAACAATGGCTATGCCTTCGGCTCCCGCTTGTCGGTGCTTGTACGTATCTGTTCCCTCATGATCCATCTCAAACTCATGTCCATCATGCTTGATCACAGCTACGCGTAGCCCGGACTCCCGCAAATAGCGAATCAACCCTCCGAGAAAGGTCGTTTTCCCCGTATTTTTGAATCCGACGACCTGACATACATACGGATTTATCCTATTCACGTCACATGACCGCCTAGAAGCACCAGCACACATACCTCTTCCCCTGCACGCAAGCCTTCTGTTGTCGGAGGAATCACGATCAGACAGTCGGTGTCCTTAATCGTCACCATGGCGCTGGATTCATCTACTCGCGCAGGAATCGCGTAAACTTGCCCATTGCGTATTTCCAGGGAGCTCCGTACAAAACGGGTAAAATTATTCACCTTCGTATAATCTGCCCCCAACCGCGCCGTCCAGGTTTGCAAATACGGCTGCTCTGAAGACAGCATCATTTGGATGGTGGGTCGCACAAACAACTCACAGCCTACAAAGCACGCGCCAGGATTGCCAGAAAGCGCAAATAACAGCTTACCGTCAATGACCGCGGCTGTAGTCACACTGCCCGGACGCATGGTGACCTTGTTAAACAGCATATCTACATCTTCCTGTCGTACCAGATCGCCCATAATATCAAAATCCCCCACCGATACACCGCCACTCGTGACGACGATATCGTAGGCAGCTATCGCTTCACGTACAGAAGCACGGGCGAGAGCCAAATCATCATGAATGGCTTGCAGGATGAACGGCTCCCCCCCTGCCTCCCTGATTTGTGAAGCCAGCATATATGTATTGCTGTTCCGAATTTTCCCCGGCTGCAACGGCTCATCCACGGCAAGCAATTCCGAACCTGTGGAAAAAACGGCCACCCGTGGCTTCCTGTAGACGGGTACCCGATGCACACCAAAGGTAGCCAGCACCGAGATGTGCCCTGCCCCCAGACAGGTTCCTTTGCTGAGTAGAAGCTGATCTTCCTGAATCTCATGGCCGATTGGTGTCACATTTTTGCCGATTTCCATGCGCTTCTTCAGGCCGACATATACCTGTCCATCTTCCTCACGTAGCTGTGTTGCTTCCAGCATAACAACTGTGTCTGCCCCTTCAGGCAACTGTGCTCCTGTCATGATGCGCGCCGCCAATCCCGTCTCCACCCGCTTGTCCGATACGGTGCCGCATGGAATTTCATCAATCACGCGTAGCCAGATTTCCTGACCGGACGAACAGACTTCAGTGTCCGAACCAAGGATGGCGTATCCATCCATGCCTGAACGACGGAAGCTGGGATATGGGTGTGGTGCGGTCAAATCCATCGCCAAATAACGTCCATGGGCCTGCTCCAGTCCTACATCCTCCCGCTCTCCCTGTTTAACATGAGCAGCTATTCTTCTTTGCGCTTCTTCCACTTGAACCGCTTTGCGCTGAAATTTATCCGAATTTAATTGTACCTGATTCATATCTTCACTCCGTTCTTCTGAAAAATACTCTCTTTCTGTTATAACGCTAAAACCGTTATCTGGCAAATGCGGATAGTATTTATTGGGTCGTGGCCAGTCTCTATGCGCAAAAAAACAGCCCGGAATCTCATACCCAGGCTGTTTTGGCAGGTGCTATTTTAGAATTTTGATCATCATTACACTTCTTGACCCCATCATCGTCGGCTTCGTCGACTGATTTTACCTGAGCCGCTGCGTGTTTTAGGCTTGCTGTAAGATCTCCGCGGCGAATCAAAAATGCTGGAACCGCCGCTGCTGCCCCGGTCACGTGAAATCGAGCCCCTGCTCGGTGAACTGCCGCTGGAGCCTCTGTCGAACAGACTTCCGCTGGAACCGACACTGGAATCAGACCCCTTACCCCTGCGGGTAACGGAACCCTTCCGCTCTACCGTAATCGGCGGGATCGCTTTCTTCTCCTGCACCGTAGGTGCACGATACTGGCCCTGAGAAGGTCGGTATACATCTCTGCTTGAATACCCCCGGTAAGAGCCAGATCCGCGTAACGAATCAAACAGAGCATCCAGTACGGTTGCCGTTAAGTATCCTTTTAGAAAGCTGGAACTGTAATTTTGCTCGACATACTTCTTGCTGTCAATTTCAATTAATGTATCTTCCTTCTTGGCTGGATCTTGCTGTAAATGGTACCATTCATCGCTGTACACCAGAAACATCCGTTCATTGCTCTGCGGCGACATTTGTTCCGGTTCACGCTGTTCTTTCAGTTCCTCCGCCACTACCGGAACCGTTTTGCCTGCGGCGCGATACACGTACGAGGTCGAATTGCCGCTGCCGCTGACCGATTCCAGCGGGTACGTATCTTTCACATTTGGCGCACCGCAGCCGCTTAACACGGATACGAACAAGCTCAGCGCCACAATGACCTTTAATGCATACTGCCAGGTGCGTTTGCCCATGTGTCACCCTCTCCTAGCTTGCCCGAATAACCTTGACGTCTCCGGTAATTACTTCTTCTCCTTCATATAGCATAAAGCGACCGTCCTGCCACTCTACACGCAGCAAATGGTAATCATCTGACTGATACTGCCAAACATGCTGCTCTCCACCCTGTCGAAAAGGAGCACGGCCCATAACCGTAACATGCCCAAAATACTGCTCTTCCAAATGATATGTTATATCATCCAGCTCCAGAATCGTTGGCACTTCCTCCGGGTTATCCAGTCTGCCGTCGATGGCCTGGTACAGTCCAAATTGCAGCGTTTCCCGTTCCTCAATGTGAAGATAGCTGACTTGATTACCATCCTGAAGCGTCAAAACAACAGCATTCCGAGCACGATTATGTACTCGGCCTACCACTTCATATGTGACAAGCGACACTTCACAGATATCGCCCGGATTTAAATGAAGCATACTTTTTTCCGCTTTCGGCGGCTCCGGCTTGGCAAACAGATTCGAAATTCGTTTCCATACACCCATGATGATTCCCCTGCCTTTCTTTAGCCTAGAAACATGCCGCAATGATCAAAGCACCGACCAGATGCAGCGTACCTGAAAACAGACCAAAGCCAATTTTGCCTTCCTGCGTA
The DNA here is from genome assembly GCF_000520815.1 of Paenibacillus maysiensis. GTDB lineage: Bacteria > Bacillota > Bacilli > Paenibacillales > Paenibacillaceae > Paenibacillus > Paenibacillus maysiensis. The sequence goes on from NZ_ASRY01000078.1 coordinate 18,018, forward strand.
CCTTTATCCAGATCAAGCTGTGCCCAGTACCGAAGCAACAGACGAACGATAACTTCCAAAACAAACAGAATGACAAAGGCGATCACAGAATACACAAGCGCCTCCAGCAAATTGTTAGCTGTAGCAATGGAGCTTGACAAAATATACCCCTGTGCAAACAGCTTCATAATTAACCGGACCGTTACGGCCATATTACCGGCTTTTACTTCTGCAAAATCCTTATACTTCGTAAATAAAGAATCAATGTACATCAATACGAACAACAAAACGGCACCCGCGCCAGTCCATACAAGCATCGCTTTCATCGTTTCTAAAAAATGCATTTCATACCATCCTCCACATCTTCTTGACCTTCATATATGTTGATTCACGCCTCCGGGCAGGGAAAAGCGAAGGAGAAAACGGTTCCCCTTCGCTTCCTTTGCAGCCACGCAGGCGGCCATGCTTATAACCTTATTTATTGTCGTATTGCTTCAACAAAGCAGCAAGCTCATCGTCCACGGCACTTTTCTTATCAAGCTCCTTAAATTCCTCATCCAGCGATTTTTCCTTAGAGGACATTTCGTTGCTTGCTTCAGCACGCGCTTCTGCTTGCAGCATTTTTTCTTCCATACGCTTCAGTCCGGCAGTTGCCGTATCGGAGCTAAAACCGTTCATCGCTTTGTTAATTTCTGTTTGCGCTTTGGCTGCATTATAACGGGCAACCAGTGTTTCACGCTTGTTCTTCATTTCCGTCAGCTGTCTGCGCATTTCATCCAGCTTACCACGCAGGTTATCGGCTGCCGCTTTATTCTGCTCGTAGCCTGTCTTGAACTCGGTCATTTTTTGCTCAGCAGATTTCTTTTCTTCCAACGCGCGGCGAGCCAGATCCACATTTTGCGCTTTTGCTGCCGTATGAGCCTGCTCTTCACGTTTTTTCACCAAAGCGGCCTGCTCTTCATATTGCTGTTTGAATCTCTTCTCAATGGCAATCTGAGCGGCTACGGCTTTCTCTGCATCCTCCAAGTCCTCTTGCATATCACGAATGTATTGATCCGTCATTTTAATTGGATCTTCGGCCTTGTCAATAATGGAGTTGATATTGGACATCGTAAGATCTCTTAAACGTTTGAAAATAGACATGTGAAGTTCCTCCTAGAGTTGAATGCTTAAATTTTAAGCTCTGTACACATGTTTACGCAAGCTTTGCAAATAGAGTTTCAAAAATATTATCTGATAAAGTGCATTTTAGAAACCACGCAAGTATGGCTCCGGGATATCCGCCTGTACTTTCAGATCCCGCGATGCATGCAACGCCCAATACGGATCGCGCAGCATAGCGCGTCCTATCGCTACCAGATCAGCTTCTTTTTGCTGAATCACCCGCCGGGCATCCTCATAATCATCCAGCAGACCGACAGCGATTACAGGAATATTCAGCTTTTCACGTATTTTATGTGCCAAATCCACCTGATATCCCGCTCGCGCAGATGGACCGCCGTTAGAACCAATCGGCCCCTCGCCACCAGAGGAGATGTGAAAAATATCCACACCTGCATCACGATATCGTTCCCCTATGCCCGCTATGTATTCCACATTATATCCGTTTTCGACATACTCTTTGGCGGATATCCGCATCAACACAGGCATATCAGACGGAAGTACCTCTTTAACAGCCTGAATCACTTCAACACCGAACAGCGATAGATCCTGTCCATACTCATCTTCTCTGGTGTTCGTTAAAGGTGAATGAAATTGATGGATCAGATAACCGTGTGCGCCATGAATTTCTACCGTATCAAACCCGGCTTCCACCGCGCGGCGCGCGCCTTCCCTATAAGCCTGAACCAGCTCCCTGGCTTCGACTGTCGTCAAAGCATGCGGCTCCTTGAAACGTTCGCTAAAAGCAATCGAGGACGGTGCAACAGGCAAGTCGGCATCTTCAGCCTTTCGTCCGGCATGACCTAATTGAATTCCGATTTTGGCACCGTACTTGTGGACTTCCTCCACTATTTTACGGTATGCAGGAATATGCTCGTCACTCCAAATGCCCAGATCATGATCTGTAATACGTCCATCCGGGTGGACCGCCGTCATTTCCACAATAATCAGCCCGGTACCACCTACTGCCCGGCTAACATAATGGACATGATGCCAATCATTTGGCTTTCCATCTTTGGCCTCCACACTATATTGGCACATAGGGGGCATTACAATCCGGTTTTTTAAAGAAAGTCCCTTTAATTGATAAGGAGTAAACAAGTCGGTCACTTTTATCCATCCTTCCCTTAATTCCAACTCTGTACAATATGAATTACAACCTCATTATACACCAGCTATCACTGGATACCGAATCCATTAAAAGGCTAAAACTTGCGAAAATGCTGTTGTTTTCGGTCAGGTTTAATGGAATATGTGCGTTTAGCTTCGTGATCTGCACTTACATCCGTTTCGCAGCGCATTTCAACTCAGCCACTCAATAGTCTAACCTGTTCAGCGGCATAATTTCAACATGTCAGGTGCATAATAAATGAAAGCGACAGAAGGTACCACTGCACGGAAAGGGGGATAATATGCCGTACAGGGGAATATGGCCAATCATGGCACTGTTACTAGCATTTTCAAGTTTTCCCGTTCACGCGGATGCGCCTCCCGATATTGGAACGAACCATCCCAAGGAAGCGACTGTTGCTTCTTTAGCACATAAGAGCAGAGAACGAGCCACTCCTACATTAGCCATGCTTCGAAAAAAACATGCGGATATTTTTAAAATGTGCGGCCCGCATACTCAGCAAATTGCCCTAACTTTTGATGACGTGCCCGATTCCCGGTATACGCCGCAGGTTCTGGACATTTTGCACGCGAATGGTATCAAAGCCACCTTCTTTATCGTCGGTCACCGTGCGGAAAAACACCCGGGCATGATTCGCCGTATCATACGTGAAGGCCATGCCATAGGCAACCATTCCTATACCCACCCGGATTTTAGGAAGGCCTCACCGGAGCGCTTTCGCAACCAGATTAAGAAAACAGAACATATTTTGGAGGCCACCGTCGGCTTTCGACCCAAGCTGATTCGCCCGCCCTATGGTGAAATAACGGAGCCTCAGATCCAGTGGGCGCGTCGTCACGGCTACATGATTGTAAATTGGAACGTAGACTCCCTCGACTGGAAGGGACTGAGTAAAACACAAATTCATCGTAATGTGATCCCGGCTACCGGACCAGGCTCCATCATTTTAATGCACGCAGGCGGTGGTCAAAGCTCCAACCTGAAAGGCACTGTTCAATCCCTGCCGGGTCTCATTCAGTCGCTGAAAGCCAAGGGCTACAAATTTGTCACGGTTCCACGGCTACTTCACACCTCGGAGCGGAAATAATAGTAAAAGGGCTGTCTTACCAGCAGATGCATTCTGCTCGTCAAGACAGCCCTTTTTTAATCGACAAAGCCCATATGAATCAGGACCCACGATTAAGTTATTGGTTTACATAATATATATTATGTAAATATAATTTATTAGTTTATACAGACTATTTATCAATGACGTACAGCTTCACATTTTGAAAACCAAAGTCACTCACAAAAGATGGGCTACCCGGAATGAAAATATCAATCCGTTTACCCGTAATGGCGCTGCCCTTATCGCGTGCTACCGCTACAAAAGATTGATCCGGCAGCCCTGGATGGGAATAGCCTGTAACCAGTACTTTCGTACCTAAAGGAATTACGCTTGGGTCTACGGCAATCGTACCGAGCTTAAGCGGATTTCCGAAATAGTCCACCGCTCCCCATTTTCCATTTTCACTGGCTGCTGCGGAATACGCTGTGGCCTTCACGTCAACTACTTTGCTGTAGCTAAATGTTTTGCCCCATGCTTCAACCTGTTGACCGTCACCTGCTGGCTCTTTCTCGGACAAAAGCTGAGGCTTCGAATCCGAAGCGACCTTTACCTTGTTCTCATCCGGAACCTTAATTTGTACTCCTGCATATATATTGCTGGCAGCAACATCCGGGTTCTCCTTTTGCAGATCCTCTACAGATACCCCGTAACGCTGAGCAAGCAAAAAGAAGGTATCACCTTCCCTGGCGGTATGAAGCGAAGCGGCGTCAGCTACCCCTGCTGTCTGTGCCAATCCTGCGAAAGCTGCGGCCAGCACCGCGAATTTCATTGTTTTTCCAATATGTTTCAGATGTTTCAAAAGATATGTACCTCCTCTAATATGCCTGCGAAGTTAGCTGTCGGATTCGGACTCAGGAGAAGCCCTATGCTTAATGCAATTCACCCCTAGGCACCTTCCATCCCTTCGTATGAAGACGGATCAGAAGTGACTGCCGTTGTTACGTCCCCCGCACTTCCCATGGTTTTGGGTCCCGCATTCAGCGTCTGTCTGGCTGTTTGCTGCCCCGGTAAGTTTTGGCTCATTGCATAGTATCACAATTTTGTAACCTAATCTGCATGAAAATGTTGGGAACCTTGAACATCATACTATATCCGTTACAATTTTGTCATCAAAAAATCGAAAAAGGTAACAAAAATCTAAAAGGAGATGACAAAAAAAGAAAAAGCCCTCCCGTCAACTTCCGTCGTGGAGGGCTTGCTTCATAGCTTTAAAAGCTCATTTCTTATAAAACCTTGGCAAGAAAATCCCGAGTACGATCATGGCTTGGAGTACCAAAAACCTGCTCCGGTGTACCTTGCTCCACAATTTGACCGTTATCCATAAAGATAATCCGGTCTCCTACCTCGCGGGCAAAGCCCATCTCATGCGTTACGATGACCATCGTCATGCCACCCTCAGCCAGCTTCTTCATCACGTCCAGCACCTCTCCGACCATTTCAGGGTCCAAGGCGGAGGTCGGCTCATCGAATAGCATCACATGCGGCTGCATCGCTAAGGCGCGTGCAATTGCAATCCGCTGTTTCTGTCCACCGGACAACTGGTTTGGAAAGGTGTCCTTTTTGTCTTCAAGTCCAACGGTGCGCAGCAGCCCTAACGCAATTTTCTCCGCTTCCTTCTCTGACTGGCCTCTAACCTGAGTCGGCGCAAGCGTCAGATTTTGCAGCACCGTTTTGTGCGGGAACAGATTGAAATGCTGGAACACCATCCCCATTTTCTCACGAGTCGCATTAATGTTGTGACCGCGTGCCGTAATCGGCTCACCCTCAAACAGAATCTCCCCGTCAGTCGGCTGCTCCAGCAGATTCATACAACGCAAAAATGTACTTTTTCCCGAGCCACTCGGTCCAATGACGACGACAACCTCGCCTTTGGCAATATCTACATTAATGCCCTTTAAAATTTCATTTTTGCCGAACGATTTACGCAGTTGTTTAACGGTGATCACTGGCTCTCAACTTCCTTTCCCATAAACCCAACAGCTTCGATAAGCTGAATGTCATTACAAAATAAATAGCGGCCGCGATTAAGAATGGACTTAGTCCTTCGTAGGTAATGTTCTTAATGACTTGGGCCTGATACATAATATCCACCATACCGATGGTAGAAATGATGGATGATTCTTTAATAATCGTAATAAATTCATTACCGATGGCAGGCAGTACAGACTTAAACGCTTGCGGTAAAATGACGTGACGCATAGCTTTGCCTCGTCCCATACCGAGTGAACGGGCTGCTTCCATCTGACCACGGTCTACTCCCTGAATACCTGCACGGAAAATTTCAGCCAGATATGCCGAGCTATTCAGTGACAATGTAAGTATACCGGACTGGAGTGGCGAAAAATTGACGCCCAGCGTCAAAGCAACGCCGTAGTGGATGATCATGAGCTGTACCAGCATAGGTGTGCCACGCAGTACCTCCACGTACGCTGTACTCAACCACTCAATGATGCGTACACCGCTCATCCGCAACAGAGAAATGATCAGACCAATGATAAATCCGAATAGTACCCCGAGGGCAGACAGCAACAACGTGTAGCCGATACCCGTAGCGTATAAACTGCGATATTCCCAGAAAATATCCACAATATTATGGGAAGAAGCCTGTCGATCCGCAGAGAGCGCACTCGCTTCTGTGGAAAACTTTTCAATAGACCCGTCTGCTTTCAGCCGAGCCAACGTTTTATTTACAGATGCCAGCAGTTCAGTATTTCCCTTACGAATACCTACAGCTGTATCTGCCCCTGCATCCTCAGGCACCGCCTTGGCAAGCGTTACAGTGCCATCCAATGTGTACCCTTTAGCGACAGTGTCTTCAATCACTACAGCATTCACACGTTGGGTCCGAAGCTGGAGCACCAGATCGGATATTTTGTCCAGTGAGGTTACTGAGGCATTGGGCACTTTCTGAGCAATTGCCTCTTGAATACTCCCCTTTTGTGCACCGATCTTCTCGCCCTTCAAAGCAGCCATCGTCAAATATTTGTCCTTATCCTCCGGGCGTACCATAATCACTTGCTTGGAGTGATAGTACACATCCGAAAAATCAATACTCTTTTTGCGTTCATCCGTCGGTGTCATATCTGACAGAACCAAGTCTACGCGGCCACTTTGCAGAGCAGGCAGCAACGAGTCAAAGCCCATGTCCTCAATAACCAGCTCCGCGCCAAGATCTTTGGCAATTTCCTTGGCGATATCAACATCAAAGCCAACAATGGTATCCTTCCCGTTAATTACTTTATGAAACTCATACGGCGCAAAGTCTGCGCTTGTGCCAAGTACAAGCTTCTGTTTAGTCTTTGCTTCCGTTCCGTATGCAGTAAGCATGGGAAGACCAGCCAACAGCAAGATAACCGCCGTCAAAACCAGGGCGGTAAAACGATATAGCTTTTTCAATCTTTTCTTCTCTCCTTAAATTCTTTATAATAAATAAGATTGTGTCATTATAAATGAATATGCATGAATATGCAATGAATGTTATAGCACTATTTTATGATTTTTCACAGCATGTAAATTACAGTTCCCACAAAGGAGCAGTCATTATGAATAATATGAGTAGCTTTTGGGCGTGGTTTATTGTGGTCCACATCATCATTTTTTGGTTTTTATTCCGCGCATTATACCGAAGGAACCGAGGAAATCGACGGACACGTCGCCGTAATGCATTTTTCCTAAGCTCCCCGTCTCCCTCTTCCCTTGAACAGGGACGACATAAGGAGATTATAGAGCTAATGCAGCTTCTGGAACGATCTATTCCAGCCTCCTACGCTCATAGTGTAAGGCGGCGTGTGGTGGAAGCCCATCCTCACCTGACGGAGCAGGAATACGATTGGCGCTGGAATGAGCTAAAACGGTATTTTATGCTATGCGCGATTATGAATCGGGTGCCGATGTTTAGTCCAGATGTGGATGAACTGTGGCATGAAATGCTGATGTTTACGCGGGAATACCAGCAATTCTCGGAAGCCTTCTTTGGTCGTATGCTGCACCACGCCCCTCATTCCGGATCACAGCCGATGCCGGATGAACGGGCATGGTTTGACTGGCTGTATGTGGAATGCTTTGGCTGGAACCGCTATAGCGCGAGCTTGTGGGGGGCTTTTTTTAATCATCCATTACCGAATAACGAGCTTGCACACTATTACAAGCTGGCAGCTTCCGGGCAGCCAGCAGGCGACCGTTGGAATACGCAAGAGGGCATGGGCATCTCTCAACAGGCACAGCAAGCGGTTCAGAGAATTGTGGACCATCTGCGTAATCGGGTGAATGAAGCAGTGGATGATCCAGATGGCAAGCGGCTGCCGAAGGTCAACTATTTGCAAATCGATTATCTGCTGCTGGCCGTTGTATGGTATTCCTGGTATCAACCTCATCAGTTTGCCTTGCACATGCACCCGTATGCTACGGGCAGTGCCGCATTAGCCAGCTCCTCAGGCTGTAGTTCTGCAAGCGGTTGCTCGAACTGGGATACGCATCACTCGCACCAGCACTCTTCCCACGGTAGCTCCCATGATGGAGGCTCATCTCACCACGATTCAGGTGATTCCGGCGGCAGCCATTCCTCGTGCAGCAGTAGCTCCTCATGCGGAAGCAGCTGTGGTGGAGGTGGAGGCGACTGATCACATCAAAAAAAGGGCATCCCCAGCCACTATTGGCTTCATGAGGAATGCCCTTTTTCCATTGTACATTGTCAATTCTGCATCATTTGAACACTTTTATCCAGTACACTCAGTTCATTCGTTCCCAATCAGTGAACGGTAAATATCCAGATACGCTCCCGCCGACACATCCCAGCTGTATTCTCCTGCAAAAGCGGTATTCGTAAGCTTGGACCAATGCTCAGGCTGGCGATAAAAATCAACCGCACGACGAATCGTATGCAGCATATCATGTGCATTGTAGTTTTTAAAGCTAAAACCGTTTCCTTCGCCTGTAGACTCGTTGTAAGCATGTACGGTATCGTTTAGACCGCCCGTTTCCCGTACAATGGGAATGCTACCATAGCGAAGCGCCAGCAACTGGCTGATCCCGCAAGGCTCAAACCTCGACGGCATAAGGTACATATCGCTTGCAGCATAAATTTTACGGGACAAAGGTTCACTGAATGCCAGCTGCGCCGACATTTTCAAGGGATAACGTCCGGCAGCTTCCCGGAACCAGTGCTCAAAGGCCGGATCTCCCGTGCCTAGCACGACAAACTGAATATCATCATAGTACATGATCTCATCAAGTATCCTTGTTACCAGATCCAGTCCCTTCATATCCACAAGTCGGGTTACCATCGCAATTAAAGGCACATCCGGTCGTACCGGCAAACCCAGTTCCTTTTGCAGACCGATCTTGTTTTCCTTTTTCTTGACCAGACTGGTGCGGTACTTCATATAAATACGATTGTCCGTAGCAGGATTGTAGCTTTTGGTATCAATTCCGTTCACTATACCCGATAAACGCTCCTGCTCTCCCAGCTTACGCAGCAGCCCTTCCAGCCCATACCCGTAAAATTCTGTCTGAATCTCCTCTGCATAGGTAGGACTTACTGTGGTGACATGATCCGAGTAGGTCAGCCCGCCCTTCATAAAATTCAGTCTGCCATGATACTCCACACCCTCAGGGGTAAAATAGCTACTGTCGAGATTCAGCAGTTCCGTTAAGACCTCATATGGAAAGTCCCCCTGATACAGCAGGTTATGTATCGTAAACACGGTGCGAATATCACTGTAAAAGGTCAAATGACGGTAATTAGCGTTCAATAGTAACGGTACCATCGCGGTATGCCAATCATGACAATGCAAAATATCCGGTTGGAAATTCAAATCAGGCAATACTTCCAAAATCGCCCGGTTGAAAAAGGAGAAGCGTTCGCCATCATCCATATAACCGTAAATCCCTTCACGACCGAAGTAATATTCATTATCTATAAAATAAACCTTAATTCCGTCCAGCGTCAGTTCCTCTACTCCACAATACTGATCACGCCAGCCTACAGCGACATGCTTGACCGTTACCGGACGCAGTAACTTCTTATAAGTATCAGGAATCCCCGCATATTTAGGCAAAATGATTCGGACGTCGCACCCTGTCTGAAGAAGGGCCTTCGGCAGTGCACCAATGACATCAGCCAACCCGCCTGTTTTAATAAATGGATGTGCTTCTGCTGCTGCAAATAGAATCTTCATATATGCTTCCTCCTTAATGACCTCAATCCTATTTTAAACCATTTGTAACATGGATTAATCCGCCTTTTTAGCCCTCCGGGATGCTTTCTTCAATATAACGACGCTCAGCGGCGGAATGGTCACCTCCAGGCTGTGCAGTTGTCCATGCCAAGGGATCTTGGTCGTGCGCAACACTTCGGTGTTCAACTGGCCACTACCACCGAAGTCCGAATGATCACTGTTCAGCAGCTCGATATATCTGCCTGATTTTTCCAGACCAATTCGGTAGTGCTCTCTTGCCACAGGCTGAAAATTGATGAGAATGACCAGTGTATCTCCCGGTTTTTTACCTTTACGTAGATACGTAATTACGCTCTGCCCACGGTCCTCTGCCTCAATCCACTGATAACCATCCCACGAATGATCCAGCTCCCATAATGCTTTTTCCTGTATATACAAATGATTCAGCGCTTTCGTAAAAGCGTGCAGCGTACGGTGGCTGCCATAATCCAGCAGAAACCAGTCAAGCTGCTCCTCATCTTTCCATTCGATAAATTGGCCGAATTCCCCTCCCATAAATAACAGCTTTTTACCCGGTGAGGTGATTTGGTAACCGAGAAGCGCTCGAAGCCCGGCAAATTTTTGTTCATAGCTACCCGGCATTTTATCAAGCAGCGACTTTTTACCATGAACGACCTCATCGTGCGACAACGGCAGTGTAAAATTCTCGCTGTATGCATAGGCTATGGGGAACGTCAGTAAATTATGGCGCTCGGATCTCTGATCGAAATCCGTTTCGATATAATCAAGCGTGTCGTTCATCCAGCCCATATTCCATTTGTAATTAAAGCCGAGTCCTCCATCGCTTACTGGGGAAGTCACCATCGGCCAGGCACTGGACTCCTCTGCCATCATCAGCGCATACGGATAATAGCGGAATACTGTTTCATTCAGTTGTTGAAGGAAGGCAATAGCCTCCTCATTTTCAATACCTCCCTTGGAGTTAAAACGATATTGACCATCCGGCTTTTCAAAATCCAGCCGCAGCATACTCGTCACAGCATCTACGCGCAGGCCGTCAATATGGTACACATCCATCCAGAACAGCGCATTGGATATCAGGAAAGAACGCACCTCCGGCTTGCTGTAATCAAACGTCAGCGTCCCCCAGCCGGGCTTTTCTGCAATTAGCGGGTCCGCGTATTCGAACAGCGGCGATCCATCAAACAGTCTCAAACCATGAGCATCCTTGGCGAAATGAGCCGGAACCCAATCCATAAGCACCCCAATGCCCGCCTGATGACAACGATCCACCAAGTACATAAAATCATGTGGTTCCCCATAACGGCTTGTCAGCGCAAAATATCCGGTAAGCTGGTATCCCCAGGAAAGATCATACGGATGCTCACTGAGCGGCATAAGCTCGATATGCGTATAACCCATTTCCGTTACATAGGGCACAAGAAGCTCAGCCATTTCCCTGTATGTATAAAACGTACCGTCTTCTTTTTGTCTCCAAGTGCCCAAATGCAGCTCGTATATATGAAGGGGTTTTCCATAAGGCTCTCTCCGTTTACGCCGCCAAGCCGCGTCGTTCCAAACATAGCCCTCCAGTGAAGCGACCAAGGAAGCCGTTGCCGGCCTCAATTCTGCGCGTACCGCGTAAGGGTCTGCTTTTAGAAAACGTTCACCATTTGCACCCGTAATATGATATTTGTAAAAAGTTCCTTGGGATATACCCGAAAAAAAACGACTCCAAAAGCCGGATTCGGGAACTCTATATAAGGAATCCTGTTCCCCATTCCAGTTGTTACGATCTGTAGCAAGCCCGACATGGAGAGCATGAGGAGCCCAGACCGTAAAACGGACGCCCTGTTCTCCGTTCTCCACAGTAAGGCGGGAACCCAAAGATCGGTAGCTGTGATAAAGCGTTCCTTCGTGAAACAAATAAATATCTTCCGGGGATACAGCCTGTTGCGGGAGAGTTTGGTCTGTCATCACGCCACCACCTTTATATGTTTGTTTCGTACAAAATGTATGATTCGGAAATACATTACTTTCCGGTCAAAGCTGACTTGAGTTATTACCCCATTCTAGCCACAATGAACAGAAAAATGACTATGAAAGAAATAAACCTTAAATTTTGGGGGATCTTACACACCTGATGGTTTCAAGAGCACCCCATACCGTTTATGTATGTACTACAACAGACAACTAAACCGGGAGGGAAACGAAATGTTTAATAAAGAATGCATTGCCATGCTGCTGGCAGGCGGAGAAGGACGCCGTCTTGCTCCCCTTACTTCAACGATTGCAAAACCCGCCGTACCCTTTGGCGGTCATTACCGAATTATCGATTTTCCTCTCAGCAACTGTGTTAATTCAGACATCGATACTGTAGGTGTGCTGACGCAATATGAGGCGGAATCCTTGCACGAGCATATTGGGGATGGAACTCCTTGGGGTCTTACCAAAACAAACGACAAGGGAGTTACCTTACTTCCATCTTATAATACAGACAACGCTGAATATTTGGGAACGGCAGACGCCATTCATAAAAATATCGAATATATTGACAGCCAAAACCCGGAGCACGTGCTTATTTTATCCGGTGATCATATTTACTATATGAATTATCGTGAAATGCTGAACTATCATAAAGAAAAAGGTACAGTGGCTACGATTTCCGTTATGGAAGTGCCTTGGGATGAAGCGCATCGTTTTGGCGTCATGAGTGCCGATGAGGAACTGCGTATCACCGAATTTGCCGAGAAGCCAGAAAAACCGGAAAGTAACCTGGCGTCTATGGGGATTTACCTGTTTAAGTGGGATTATTTGAGAAAGTATCTGGTGGAGGACGCCGAGGATGAGCAATCCAGTCATGATTTTGGTAAAGACATCATTCCTAAAATGCTGGCGGATCAAGAGTCCTTGTATGTTTACGAATTTCAAGGCTACTGGAAGGATGTAGGTACCGTTAAAAGCCTGTGGGATTCACATATGGATCTGTTGCAAGAGGATTGCGCTATTGACCTGCAACGGACAGACTGGCCTATGTATACGCGTGAACGCCGTACAAGGTTGAGCGCACACAAGCTATCTAACCGCAAAACGGATTCATTAGACAGCCTCCTGCATGATTCTTGCCAAGTAGAAGGTCAAATCGAACGTTCCGTCGTATTTAGCGGCGTCGAGGTAGGTAAAGGATCAGCTATTAAGGAAAGTATCGTTATGCCTAACACTCGTATCGGACGTAATGTGCATATTGAGCACGCGATTATCGGGGAAGGTGCTGTAATTCGTGACGGTGCAGTCATCAAGGGTAACCCGAGTGAGATTATGGTTATCGGACCGAATGAAACAGTGTTCGGGAAAATGGCGGTACGCCCACAAACGGCCCGCATGCTGAAAGAAGCTTATGAGCGCAACACACGCTTGCGCGCTGAAGGTTTTACTTCATAATGGAACGAAAAACGTCAAACAGCCAGCACCCCGCTATAGTGAGGTGCTGGCTGTTTACATAACTAGCCTTGAGTGAGTTGCGGTGACTCTACGGGTTGCTCAGCTTGTAATGCAGGCAATGAAACTGTAATGGTGGTGCCTGCTCCCAATTCACTCTTGATGAGCATTTGCCCTTGATGGCGCTCCACAAACTGCTGTGAGATTGCCAATCCCAATCCCGTACCACCATTCTGATGGTCTACCTGGAAAAAGCGGTCTCTTACTCTGGCAAGATTCTCCGCGCTAATCCCGATTCCTGTGTCTTGCACAGATACCTCGATGTTGTCTGCGATCCGTTGCAGACACAGAAAAATAATAGAGCTTTCATGGGAAAACTTGATGGCATTGTCCACAATGTTTAAAAACACCTGTTTCAGACGGTTGCCGTCGCCATGAACCAGATATGCTGCTTTCTCCGAGTCCAGTTGGAGTTTAATATGCTTCATTTCCGCTTTTGCCCATACGTTCAGCATAACTTCCTGTAGAAGCTCCCGTAGATCCACTGTTCCCATGACAAGCTTCATTGCGTTTTGCTCCAGCTTGGAAAAATCGAGAATTTCCTCCACCAGACCGATCAACCTGTCTGTTTCTTTGGAAATAATTTGCATCCCAATCTTCGTCTCCTCTGGGTCAAAGGTGCCGGAATCTAACGTTTCACTCCAGCCTTTAATGGAAGTCAACGGTGTGCGCAGTTCATGAGATATGGATGAAATAAAATCATCTTTGATTTGATTCGTTCTGACAATTTCTTGCGCCATGTAGTTTAGTGTCGAAGCCAGCTCACCCAACTCATAACGATAATCGCCTTTAATACGTGTATCGAATCGTCCTTGCGCCATTTGAGCTGATACATCGCGAATATTGTTAATTGGCCTAACGATGGAATTAGCGAGACCTGTACTGACCACAAATACAATAACTAGTACAACTGCCATGATGCCAAGGGAAAACAGCGTAATCGTAAACAGCTTGTCGTTGACCTTTTCCAGAGAGGTGGTAAACCGTACAATGTAGACCTGATCTCCGACAATATTGTCCAGTTTTTTGGATACCGCCATCACCTGTTGCCCCGTACCCGGTTGCTTCCCGATCCAGCTACCCGTATCCCCCGCTAACGCTTGTGGCACATCGCTCGTTTGCACACTTATATCTGCCGCAAAGTTCGTCGAGTTATCAATTACATTTCCCTGTTCATCGAGTAATTGAAATTCCGTGTTGGGCAAAGAAAATGTATTCAACAAATACGATTGCAAAGACTGTTCTGGGTCTTTGAATTTAGGTGCAAACTCACCTACTGATTCAATACGGCTTTCCATGTGTTTATAAATCGTGTCGTAGTAGTACCCCCGGATTGCAAACATGAAAATGGTTTCTACCAACAGAAGCGCCAAGAACACCACAAAAAAATAGTGAAGCACAATCTGTCTGCGAATTCCTTTTTTAATCATTGAGCCTGACCTTTCCATTTATATCCATGTCCCCAAACCGTTTGTAAAAAGGCGGGCTCAGAAGGATTGTTTTCAATTTTTTGACGCAACCGCCGGATGTTCACATCCACGATTTTTGGATCGCCCATATATTCCTTGCCCCACACGTGGTCAAGCAAAACATCCCGGCTGAGCGGTGTATTTTCTTTTTCAAGAAAAAATTGAATCAGGGAAAACTCTGTTGGCGTCAGCTCAATCAGCTGCCCGTTTTTCTTAAATTGCTTGGCAATCAGATCCAGCGTGAACGGACCGGACTGAAAGGATACTTTGGCTGCCGTCTCGCGGTGTACATTTACCCTCCGCAGCAGCGATTGAATACGGGCAATGAGCTCCGTCGGGCTGAAGGGCTTGCTGACATGATCATCAGCCCCTACCGACAGGGCATATACTTTATCTTGCTCCTGAACCTTCGCCGTTAGAAAAATAATACCAATTCGCTCATTCGTTTCCCTAATTCTTCGACAGACCTCGAAACCATCCATGCCCGGCACCATTACATCGAGCAATGCGATATCAATATCCCGTACCGTGTTCAAAATATTAAGAGCCTCATGCCCATCCGACGCCTCCAACACCTCGAAACCGTTTCGTTTCAAATTTATAACGATAAAGCTGCGAATGGATTCCTCGTCTTCCATGATTAAAACTTTACTCACTCTATTCTACCTGCCTTTCCCCCAATTTGTTTTTAATGGTTTTACGCGGCTCCAGCTCACTGGATCGCTTGATTCCAATCACCTGTGCATTGGTTCGCCATAACTGGCTATATCCTTCATTGTTTCGCTCCCATTGCGACAACGAGAAATATTTAATTTCTGCAATCGTTTTGTCTGTATTGTCCAGAATGAACCGCAAATAGCTGTCCTTCTTTGATACTTTCGGATCAATGGTTACCTTGCCGTGCAGTTCCTTCGGCAGTCTGAAATAGATCTGATCATTGGAGTCGCGATACTGTTGCTGTTTGAAAATCGTTCCCTTTGCACCATCCCACTGATAGAACGAGACAAAATACGGGACTTCATCCAGCGGCCTGTTGGACCATCCTTTCGGCTTCTCCAGATTGCCAAATTCCAGAATGCCATCACCATCCACATCACCGCTAGTAATGGTAGCATCCTTAAAGGTTACATCCATGAGATCAAGTTTTTTGAGCTTGCTATGGTCCATCACAATGACGTTGGACACCGTAGTTGTCTGGGCAATCTTGGTATCTATAATGATACCCTGCCTGCCCTCGGCTACCTTACCAGCGACGACATTGTAGATACTAAGCGTCTGACTGTCCAAATCCAGCGATCCGATTTCCTTAAACGTTCCCCCGCTGAATTGAAATGTTTTGACCGTGAAAAATTCATTACGTCGCAGCGTGATAATCGTCAAGTCATTCAAATTGTCCCCGTTCAAGTCCATCTTGTTATGATTAAAATCGTCTACGACGAAGTCCGTATAACCAGTAGCATATATTTTCTCCAAAGTTCCTCCGGTATAAGAATACACGATGAGTCCCTTCTGATCGTTACCATCACCGCTATCCCCGCTGGAAAAGCCTGCTACAATATCTAGCGTGCCATCATTCGTTACATCAACCAGTTTGAACGACTCCAGTACAGTACCTTCTCCGTCAAACGTCAGCTTCTTTACCCACGTTCCGTTCTGATCCTCGAACAACGCTCCGTGTATTTTTACACTTTCATCTGGCGTTTCGTAAAAAAGTACCGCTTCGTCTGTACCATCATTGTTCAGATCCCCCGTACGAATCGGCGTCGGGTCATCGGGGTCATTCGGGCGCAGAGGCTGCACCATTCCGAGCTGCGTAACCACTGCACCATTCAACTGCTGTTTCTCGTCAGACATCATCGGTGACTGCATCAGCGAAATCGGGTCACTAATGACATTACAGCCGCTTAAAAATCCAACAAGGAGCAGCGATGCACAGCAACCGGTTAATATTCTCAACAACATCATTTTCACTTCACTTGCCGTCCCCTTCACAATTTGTTCTTTTCCACCTGTGTCAGTCGTCTGCCCTGAATATCAAATACGAGTTCGCCGCCGTTCAATCCCCATATGCGTGAAGCAAAGCGTTCAGCCATTTCCAGCGGCAGTACGGTGATTACGGTCACCCGTTCGTCTGAGCACAGCTTTCGGAAGGTATCCATCACATGAGCTGCTGAAGTCGGGTCAAGTCCATTTACAGGCTCATCAGCCAAAATAACCTTGGCTCCGTGAACGAGCGCTCGTGCAGTCGCTACCCGTTGCCGCTCACCGCCGCTAAGCTTGTCGCATTTGTCATGGGCCTTATCCAGCAAGCCCAGATCCTCCAACACGTCCATTGCTCCCATATAATCGTCAGAACGCACCATTCCGGTCACCATTCTCCATAATGGAGTCTGACCCGATCTGCCGATCAGCACATTTTTGAGAGCGGTCCGATTCATATTTAAATGCGGATTTTGCTCCAGGTATGCCCATTCCCGCTTTATTTTCATTTTGACCGTCCATCCGGATTTCAGCACATCATGGCCGTCCACCATCAGACTGCCCTCCTCCCATGGCTCTTGCAAAGCAAGACAGCGCAGCAGTGTGGTTTTTCCACTTCCGCTCGGTCCCACTACGGCTATCAGTTCGCCCGGGTGAATTTCAGCATTAATCCCGCGAAGTAACGGGGTCCGTTCAGGCCCCACTTGCTTGGTCAGCTTCTGTATTCTGATCATCTTTGTGATTCCCCTTTGTCCGCCATCAATACTGTCTATAGTTTATAGTAAATGTGAAACAAATACCATGCAAACCGCAGTTTTATGCCGTCGATATTCTTTTTCGGAATAACAATCCCAACAACCCAAAAACCACGTAGCTGCCCCCGAGAACCAGAAACATGCTGCCTTGGGTTCCATAGTCCAGTAGCGTCCCGCTAATGTTAGGTCCAATCACACTTCCCAGATTAAAATGAAAGGATGCCAGCACATTGGCGGCGGCTAATAACGATTTGGGTAGCAGGTCAGCGGCATAGGCCAGCCCCAGGGAGAAAAAGGAGCCGACCAAACCGCCTGCCACTGCCAACAATACTAATGTCAGCATAAAATGATTGCCGCTCCACGGTATCAACATAAAGATCAATCCACCCGCTATCCCTACGCTTATAAGCACCTTTTTACGGCCCCAACGATCACTCCATATACCTAGCGGCAGTTGAAGTACTAATCCACCTAAGCTGACAAAGGGCAGCAACGCGGCAATCTCATCGGTATGAAAGCCAATGCGAAGACCATATACCGGAAAGTTGCTGTTCAGGCTGGCTTCCATATAACCGTACAAAAATGCAGGCAGCAGCGCGTACCATGCCCAGCTATAGCTGCGCCGGAATCTTTGTGCTGGACGCGCCTCGGTTTCCAGCTTTTCCGGTCTGGAATCCGGTAGCTTAATGAGCACCAGCAGCAGAACGAGCAAGCACAGTAAGGCCAGCACTGCAAATGGAACCAGCATCCCGTAATCAAGTAACCACAATCCAAGCGGCCCCAATGCAAACCCCAGACCGTAGGACATGCCATAAAAAGAAATGTTGCGCCCACGATTCTCTGCCGGAGTCACCAGCAGTATCCACAGTTGGGCAGAATAATGCAATGCACTGTCCCCGATTCCGACTAGCAATCGCAGTATGAACCACACCCGGATATCGGGGATTAGCGGGAATAGCAGTAGCGTAAAACACACAAGCACGAGCCCTCCAGCCATCAGCTTTTTGAAGCCCAACCATCCCAATGTCCGTTCAGCTACCAGCGTCATAACAAATGAACCAATATACAACGCTGCGGCATTCATTCCGTTCAGCGAAGAAGAAACTCCCATCTGTTCCAAAGATATAGACAAAATCGGCAGCAGTAGCCCTTGACACAGTCCGGCCACAACAATAACCGCAATTAAGATAAAGTAATGCACCCGCATGGACGACGACATTATGCTTCCTCCAGATATAACATAATAAAATATCAATAAGTAAAACGAATGTTAAGGAATGATTTGGATTTCATTCCATAATAAATAGATATTCTTATTACTATGTATAGCAGTCACGCACACACAACCAAACTACATGCAAATTCCGGTATTTTTAGTGCATAAAAGAAAGGATAAAAAAAATCGCCATCTAAGATGACGATTTTACGGAAAGCTTGTCTGATAAGTAACCGACTCCGCATCGTTAGGGAGCCTTGTATGTTCAATCCGAACCGATTCACGTCACAGCGCACTATTTTATATTATAGTGGACAATGCCCAGCAGAACAAGCCATAATAAATAAGTGAGCAATTTCAAAATGCTCATGTTGTGCTTATGGACGGGCTTAATTACGTTCACCGCTCTGGGCTCGAAGACAGAATAGGAGGCATTTGATTCCATGAGTTATCAAATTAAAATAGACACTTCTCCAATTTACGAATTACTCGGCAGCTTTATGGCCTATGTAACCAAAAAGTGGGTACACGACATGGACTTGGGCCACGAGTGGATCGACAAGGTGGATGCACGGCTGCAAAACGAAGTGCGCTCCGAGCTTACTTCGGCGCAGGATTGCCCTTTTAGCGATTATGACGCGCTTTATGTTTGGGCTTTGCTTCGACCGGAATCGGATGAAATATCCGATTATATCGCTTATTTGGACAACGGCCCGGATGAAGACATGTTCAAGCTGATTGTACCGCATGTTCCTTTTTTAACCTTTGAAGAATCTTTGCGCATTCGCAAGGTATACGCCCCTCTCCTCAAATTATGGGACCGGGACTATTTCCGGGCCATGGAAAGCGAACTGCGTGTGCTGGCAGAGGAAGATGCTGCTGAGAAACGCATGCTGCTGAGCAAAATGGAGCCGGAAGCACTGGTTGAATACGCTACAGCCGGACTGATCGTGCCTCATATGGAAGATTTGGATACCGTTGTTCTGTTTCCAGTCGTCCATAATCGTCCGATTAATTCGTACTGTTTTTATACCCGTATGCTGCTGATCCAGTATCCGGTAGACGTTCCCGAAGAAAGTGAGGAAGAACCTCCTACACTCCTGCTTCGGCTGACCCGGGCGGTAAATGATCCACAACGTCTGCGGATTCTGCGTTATGTGGCTCAAGGCCCTAAATCCCTCGAAGATATGCGTCATGATTTGAGCCGATTGGAAGACACACTCATGTCTGATATGATGATTTTACGAGTAGCTGGTCTGCTCCGTATCCACATTGGACGTTATCACAAGGAAAAATTCAGCATTCGCCCCGACGGAGCGGCTGATTTACAGGTATTTTTGGAATCCTATATCAGACTGTAATTTGAACTGTATCCTCAGTTATAATCGAACATCGTTAAAGCGTTGGCTTGGAAGGAGTATGCAACATGTCGTATCCGAAGCAGCATATTTTATTTGATCTTGATGACACTCTGGTCCACTGTAATAAGTATTTCGATCTTATTCTCAACCACTTTTTCGAGTTGCTTCAGGAATGGTTTGCAGCCCATAACCTGACGAAAAATACAATTCGTGAAAAGCAAATCGAAATTGATATAGCTGGAGTGCATCAGGTAGGCTTTGCCAGCGAGCATTTTCCACAGTCTTTGATTGATACGTACCACTTTTTTTCGGAACAGTTTGGACGCCGTACCGATCCGCGGGAAGAGCAGGAGCTTCGCTCACTTGGGCGAAGTGTGTACGAGCAGGAAATCGAACCGTATCCTGGGATGGTCGAAACGTTAAATTCGCTCCAAAAAGCTGGACATTCCCTGCATCTGTACACCGGCGGTGAGCAGGTCATTCAGGAAAAGAAGATTGAACAGATGAAGCTGGCTAACTATTTTGATGATCGCATCTACATTCGTCAGCATAAAAATGTCGAGGCTCTGGAGGAAATTATCCAGATGAATAGCTTTGATCGAAGCATCACCTGGATGATTGGTAACTCTCTGCGCACCGATGTATCACCCGCCCTTGCGGCAGGCATTCATGCTGTATACCTCAAGCAGGCCAAGGAGTGGGTTTACAATATGGTAGAGCTGCAAAAAAACGTTAACTCCGTGATGTATACGATACAGAAGTTAACAGAAGTACCCCGAGTGATACACGAAAGCATTCAATTGCATCAACAAAAAAGGACTCTCGGCTAGATAGCACCGCTAATATCCCCCCAAGTAGACACTCAAAAAAGTCCACATGGTATCATGAGGCTAGAGAGAACTTGGAGGGGATATTTTTTTACTTTTAAAGCTGCCAACGATTTCAGTCAAATTCAAACAGCGCGTGCCGATTAAGGATCGGCACGCGCTGGCTGCTTAGTCTTTTTTTATTTATCTACTTGGCAGGGGGATAACCATTCAACAAATGTTCCACGGATAAAATCCGGTCAAAAAGACCAAAGACTTCTTCCGAATCGTAAAGATTCTCCAATACGCTGAGCTCCATCATTAAACATCCCGAAAGCGTAGCCGTTGTGAGCAATAACGACTGGTTTTTGATGGAAAAATAGATGGTATCCACCCATTCCTCCATAATCGGATACGATATGACTCCCAGATTGGACAAGGTGATGGTAAAATTCCACAGGGGGAATCTTTCAGGCATTGTTTTCATAACCAAATCAAGACACTGTTGTTTATATTTCCGATATGAATTGGAAAACGAAGCAAAAAAGAGCGACAACGCATAAGGAACCCCCCTTTTGAACCATTTGAACGCGGATTTCACCTGTTTTTCCAAATTTCCAGCCCGGAAAAATTGCATTGGAAGGCTTGCGACGTAATTGCCGTGCATAGTTTCCGGCGAGTAGTTATGCAGAAACTTCAAATCCATAGGCATGGAGACAAACACGCGTTGCTTGCCGGGAGCATGCTGTAGTAGTCCATCAGTCATTCGATAACAGATGTATTCGGTTAATGTCATTTTTAGGCTCCGGCATCGCCGTAAAATCTCACCAGTCTCCTCTTTGCTGAATCTATACGATTTTTTGACATAACCGCCGCCTTGCTCCGGCCTTCTGCCGTAACTCAAATCAACGGTTTCGCCAGCGCCTGTCCCTTTTCCCCTAACCCTGGTCATAAAACCTGCAACAAAAACCGGCATCCACATAAAAGCGGAAAATCTTCTTTTCATACGCAACAGCCTGTCTTTGGAGACGTCGCCCTTTGCCGCCTTATTTTCCGGCTCGGAATCTGGTTCGCCTGAGTAATATTCCAGCCATCTCTTGATCCAGAAAACCAAGCTCAGCCCATTAGCCACTGCATGGTTCATCGCAAATATCATTGTATATTCATTTATAGGGTAAATACGAAACGGAAGTCTGGCATTGGTCGGGCTGTACCGAGCCAGTACCTCCTCCTCCGTAAAATATTGGGAAAGCTTCACCTTTTCAGCCTCCAGAAAATGTTCCAGCTCTTCCTGAGAAAAACGCCCCCATACAAACGTGTCTTTTTCGAATTGTTCCACCCTTTTGGCTTGCAGCAAAGGATTGTCCATGATGAGTGAGCTGTAGCTAAAAAACAATTTTTCAGCGTCGATTCTTCTTTTAAAAGTAACCGTTGCGATTATGCTATTGGATAAAATATAATCTTCAGTTCCGAAAAAGTAGGTGCTCGCCAGTTTAATCGCATCCATTTTTCTCCCTCCCTCCCTTCTATTCTTTTACATAAACCCTACTTTTTTGACATGATCCATCATCAGCTTCACTTTTTGACCGTCCAGCCTGGACCACTCAAACCCCATCGCCTGCAAAATACCATCAGTCTTTTTGTTCATCGTCATGAACAACGTTTTGCTTGCTCCCTCAAAGAAGACGTTGGAATGAACAAGAATCCGGGCAACCTCCTGCTCCGTCTCTGGTTCATCGTATTTTTCAAACATGTATTCGGTAAAATCCTCCACTGGCATTGGCTTTACATTTATATCCGCTTGCTTCAAAAGCTTGGAAAAAGATATCATGCTAACCTGATGGCTGTTAAACAGATGATAGGTTTCGTTGATTAAATTTTTCCGGTCGAACAGGAGTACAACTGCCTTGGCCACCTCATCCACAAAGGAGAAGTTCATGGTTTTATCTTGAATTGCGGGGACCCGGCCAAGTGTGATCATCGATTTTACCAATGAATAAAATGCATTATCCGAGATATTTTCCTGGAAGATCCCCGAATTGGAATCAAACACGAGATTCCCGACTCTGAACACATTGGAATCAAGCCCTTGTTGCCTTGCTTTAACAATCTCTTTCTCGGCTTCGAGCTTTGTCATAACGTAATAGTTATCAGAGCTTTGTTCGACATTGCAATCATATTCAGTGAACATGATGCTGCTCTGGTCTTCTATCCAGCCACTACCTACGCTGGTGGTGGAAACGAAATTGTAGGTTTTTTTCTTCCCTGTACCAGCAAATTCGATCAGTCTTTTGTTCCCTTCCACATTGACCGCCTGAAATTCCGAGTAATGCCCAAAATGCTTCACATTTGCCGCCGAGTTAATGATCGCATCAATGCTTCCGGCCAAATCCTCATAGCGCTCCTGGCTCAGTCCAAAGTAGTCCTGGGTTAAGTCTCCGCAAAACACGCACACTCTGTCTTCCCAGGCATTCTCCCCAAGCTCAAGACCAAAATGGAACTTCAGCTTCGCCCACAGTCTTTCCAGCGCCTCATCGTCACTCGTTCCCCGAACAGGTACATACACCTTATATTCCGTATTTTGCAGCAGTTGAAACAAAATATGGATTCCCAGATACCCTGTTCCTCCTACCAGCAGAACATTACGGTAGCCAGCCCGTTCAGAAAGATCGATATTTTCATAACCCTGATTTTTCTTTTGGTATTCTTTGAGACTCTCGCGCATTTTCCAGACAACACCAGGTACGCCGTTTTCCCCAGAAGCTGCCGCTTCCCGTAAGGCGTACACGAATTGTTTTAATCTGTCTTTGGAATACTTAATGTTATCCGCCAAGGCCCGAATCGTCGGATATTGAAAGATGTCGTTAATGCCCACTTCAAAATCCAGCGCCAGCCTCGAAACCACCTGAATCGCCTTGATCGAATTGCCACCCAGTCTAAAGAAATGCTCATCAATTCCGATCGAATCCATGCCGAGAATCTCCTGCCATACCTTCTGGATTTTCAAATCAACGTCATTTCTTGGGCTGCTGACTGTGTGATCGCTTCCCTGCCATTCAGGCTCGGGCAATGCCTTTCGGTCAATCTTTCCGCTCGGAGTCATCGGCATGTCATCCAGCTGC
>NZ_ASRY01000079.1 GCF_000520815.1 Paenibacillus maysiensis
TGCGCCTGCTCGCCGATCCTCTGGCAGCTCGCTGTGCAACGCGGAGCTGTGCGGCAGGATGCCTTCGCTTGCGCCGATCCAGTAGACGCAAGGGAACTCCAGTCCCTTGGCCCGGTGGATCGTCATAAGGCGGACAGCATCGCTGTCTTCCTCTCTGCGCAGCGATTCCATCTGACGGTGTCGCTCCGAAAGCTCGTCCGCAAAGCTGACGAACGCCTCCACTGTGTCAAACCGCTTCGCCGCCGTTTCCAGTTCCTCCAGACTTTCCTGCATCGTTTCCTTATAATGAGTCCACGCGCCCGTATCGCCGCTTTCCAAATATTTATCATAGAAAACGCGCCGCATTTCCTGAATGGCATAGGTCGGCTTCATGGTAGTGAGGCTGCGAATCAGCCGGATACGCTCCTTCACCTGTTCACGCTGAAAGTCGCGCAGCCGATCCCAGCGGCTGAGATGGATTAACGGATATTTTTTAGCCTGCTGCTTTTCCTCGCGCATAATCCATTCCATCCCCGCTTCACGGGAAACATACAGCGGCCCAAGAGTACTTGGAATGGATTCCATCCGCCGGGGGTTCAGCGACAGACGCAGGTGATCCATCAAGGGACGAATCAGGGATTGGTCATAAAATACCGCCCCAGCTCCGTACTGAATAAACGGTACATCCCGCATGATTAATTGCTCAAAAATAGAACGGCTTCCGCTGGCTGTCCGGTGCAAAATAGCGATATCCCGGTAGCGAAGCGGACCTTCCTCTACCTGTCCGAGCAGATGTGTAACAATATGCGCCGCTTCTTCCTCCGGTCCGGATGGTGTGGCAAACTGTGGGGGCAGGCCCTCACGTCCGGCAGCCGAAAGGCGCTTGGAGCGTCGGTGGACGTTTTTGGCGACAATGTTGGAGCCCAGCCCCAAAATCCGCGCATCGCTGCGGTAATTAATATCAAGGGTAATGACCTTCGCATCCTTATAGACCTTGTCAAACTCCAGAATGGATTCCTGACGCGCCCCGTTAAAGGTATAGATCGTCTGGTCATCATCACCGACGACCATCAGATTGCGGTGACGGGCAGCCAATCGCTGCACCATTTCATATTGCAGGGCATTCGTATCCTGAAACTCATCGACCATGATGTGGGAAAAACGCCGCTGAAGCGGTTGAAGTACATCCGGGTCACGCAGCAGAACGGAGGCACGCAGCAGAATATCGTCAAAATCCATTTTATTGCGCTCCTGTTTCCACGCTTCATAAGCGAGCATGGCACGCTTGGCATCCGATTCCTCGCGTACGGTTTCCGGCAGCTCGTCCGCGCTGCGTCCTTCCGCCTTCCATGCGGAGAGGGCGGACAGCAGGCTTTCAGGCTGGAACGCCTCGCTAAGCCCGAGCTGGCGCAGCATCATTTTCATAACGGTGTGCTGCGCCTGCGTTTCGCCGAATACTTCATCCTGCACGCCGCGATGCCGCAGCATCGCCAAAGCGAACGAGTGGAAGGTACGTGCTTGGACGGCACGTGCGGCAGCCGGGCGCACACCGGGCAGTCCTGCGATGCGCAGCTTCATTTCGGCAGCCGCCTTGCTGGTGAAGGTCACGAGCAGGATAGACGATGCAGGAACATCCCGCAGCGCCATCAGGTAGCCAGCACGGGCGGCCAGCACGGTGGTTTTGCCGCAGCCTGCTCCGGCTAGTGTCAGCAGGGGGCCTTTACCATGACGGACAGCCTGAATTTGCGGGCGATTCAAGTGAATACCCGCGTTCTCCAAAGCTCTGAAATAAGCCGAGTCGCCGTCACTGTCAGATACCAGCGTTGAGCTGGTATCCATAGAAGCACGGCGGGCCTGCGGGCTCGACGTTGAATAAGGAACCCCGATAGGTCGGGGGTAAAAAGCAGGATTTGGGTCCATGATCCTGAAACCCCTTTCGCTTATAAAATCTTCCATTTTCACAAATGGGGGTAGTTTTTGGTATGATAGAGTTCTAGTCAGCATGAGCTGATCTTGAGAACAAGACAATAGACTGAAATATATGCTGAAACGCATGCGGGTCTGAACAGATTGTTAGAATGTCAGAACGTTGCCGCGGATGCTTGCATCCTTTCAAAAGGCGATATGACCGCATTCCATTATACAGGAGTTCGAGGCTTGCCAACAGAAAAAAACTTGGGATATATGCACGGTACGGGGAAATCCGGCTGGATATAGGGAGGAAATCACGATGAAGCTGATTCAACGTATTAAGGAAGGCGCTAATCGCGCTACAGAAAAGGCACAGCATGCTGTCGAGATTAGTAAAATAAATTCACAAATTACAGCGATTCAGCAGGAAATGGATGTTCATTTTTTGCGAATGGGTCAAATTTTTTATGAAGGCTACCGGGCATCCGATATGTCGGTGGCAGAAAAGGAAATGACACAGCTATCTACCGCTTGTGATGAGCTACAGGATGAAATTGACGAGCTGCGCGGTAGAATTGCAGAGCTGAAAAATGCTCATTTATGCACCTGTGGAGCTGTTGTGCCGCTGGATGCGAACTTTTGCCCGAAATGTGGACGTAAGCTGAATGAGGGACAGGCGGCTTCCAAGCAAGTGGCTGCCGTGCGCGAAGAGGCGCCAACAAGCGTATATTCGTTTGATCTGCGCAAGCAGGAAGAACCAGCCAAGGGTTCTGAGCCTGCCTACAATAATTATGAAGAACATGAGCCGTATGATCAACATGGACTGGAGCAGGATGAGCTGCATGAAACACATGAACCATCCAGCTTGGAACGCAACTATACGGTGTCCGATTTTACACCGGAAGAAAAAGCGGCCTTCGATGAAGAGTGGGAGCGTCGTCGTCAGGAAGAGCTGGAGCAAGAGCATCGCCGTCTGGAGGAGCTGGAACGTGAACGGGAGCGTCAGGAGGAACTGGACGAGCGCATTCGGTACTGGAAGGCTAATAACTCCGAGGCAGAGAAGCCGGCAACTCCGGCTGCGCAGGTACGCGAGAATGTGAAATGCCAAATTTGCACAGCTGAGCTGCCCAAAGGCTCCAAGTGGTGCCCGCGTTGCGGAGCTGAACAGATTTGACGCAGCCGAACAGGCTGCCGCAGGACATGGACAGAACGCCGGGCAGCATAGGGGGAACAGAACATATGGAGCGTTTGCTGCATCATCTGCGGAATCTGGGATTTACGGAAATGGAAGCCAAAGTTATGGTCGAGCTATCGAGGCAAAATGCGGCCTCCGGCTATGAAGTCGCCAAGCGTCTGGGTGCATCACGCTCCAACGTATACGCGGCTTTGCAGCGTCTGGCCGGGCAGGGGTATCTCAGGGCGAGTGCGGGAGAACCTGTGCGTTACAGTATGCTACCGTCGGGTGAGCTGACCCGGATGATTGAAGGGCAGTTGCAGGAGTCCCTGCGTGCGGTTGAGAAGGAAATGCCCAGAGCAGAGCCGACCAAGCCCACCTTTTATAACGCGGAAGGCGACCGGAATGTGCTGGAAAGCCTGACACGTGAGCTTGAACGGGCGGAGCATGAGATTGTGCTGGATTTGTGGCGTGAGGAAGCTGAACTGCTACGGACAGAGCTGGAAAAAGCCGAAAAACGGGGTGTACGTCTGCTATGGTCCTGCGATAACGGAGAAAGTGTGCTTGGGCCATGGCTGCCGCGTGCGTCTCATGAGGCCGGACAGGAGCCGACGGGACGCAAATTTTCTTTTGTCATTGATCGGCGCTGGTGCATGCTGGGCATGCGGGGAGAGAATTACCCGACACAGGCGCTCATTACCGAGCACCCGGTGATGACAGGACTGCTGCTGAATCATTTTGCCCAGGATCTGATTCTATATGAGCTGGAGCATGACATGGGCAGCGAGCTGTCGACCCGGTATGGCTGGCGGTATGAGGGCATTATCAGTAAATATATGTCGGCTGGAGAATAAAATAAGAATTATAAAGCAGGAAGTTCCATCAGAGCCCGGCATATAGATGTAATGTATCCGGCCTTATGAGGCACGAATTGATCCGATGTGATCAGGCGGCGATGCTGTTCGGGGTTCGGCCCCGAGGATATGCCGTTGGCTTCGAGAAAAGGAATGCGTCCTTCAAAGAGGGCAAGTGCTTGTTCGAGGTCTGCTTCGTACAGCCCGGCCACTTCTTCTTGCTGGAGACGATAGTTCTCCAATGGCTGGTTCGACAGTAAACCAAACACCGAGCTGACCTCGCGGTCCCAAAAAGATATGCCCTGTGCGGTTCCTTTGCTCTCATACCGAACGGTCATCAGCGGTGTCAATGAGGCAAAAGGAACGTGAATGCCGAGTTCTTCCTCCAGCTCACGCGCTGCCTGAGATACATCTTCACCTGCCGTTAAATGGCCCGCTGCCGTAATATCGTAGTAGCCGGGGAAGGTGTCCTTCGTATCCTGGCGCTGTTGAAAGAGCAAGCGGCGGCCTGTTGAGGTGTCTCGTGCCAGCCAGCAGTGAAAGGTATGGTGCCAGTATCCCTTGGCGTGTGCATCTTGGCGGGCAGCTGTGCCAAGGGGCTTATCTTCATCGTCATAGATGTCCAGAAGCTCGCTAGTCATCGTGGTTCCTCCTCATTATAAGCAGATGTAAAAGGTCTATTTTACAGTATAACGTGTTTTCCGTCCTGACGATATGAAGGCGGTTATGGAATGTGAAATGGGGTTTGGGGTATGCTGGGAACATGGACATTTACGCCATAAAATAGGTATAAGATCGAAAGGAGCGATTTTACATGGAATGTATCGTACATTTTCGGGTCATGCATCCGGAAGAGCCCAAGGAGCTGCGCGGACTGATTATGCTGGAAAGCGGAGGCAAGCCGGGTATCGAGCAAATCACGGATATGTTCAAAAATATGGGTTATGATGTCCGTCCGGACAATCCGGAGGAACTGATTTTCAAGCCAGTCGATGCCAGAGCGAATTATACATATATCCGGGTTATTGAGCTGGATACGGGTGAGGAAGTCTATCAGGAAGACCGGGATTTACGTGCGATCCTGGAAACCTTGCTGAATAAGCATTAAGAGATCAAGCTATCCTGTTGTCATTTCATAGGAACGGAGAAAAGAAATATGAGATTGTATATCATTCGGCACGCAGATCCTGATTATCCGAACAATACCATAACTCCGGAAGGGCACTTAGAGGCTCAGGCATTGGCCAAAAGGCTGTCCAGTCACGGACTGGACCGTATTTATGCTTCTCCTATGGGGCGTGCGCTGGATACGATGCGTTACACCGCCGAGTCTCTCGGGATGAATCATGAAGTAGAGCACTGGACGCAGGAGTTGGGCTTGAAGCTGGAGGAAACTCCCTACGGCCGTCTCTCTCATTGGGATTTACCCGGTGAAGTGATTCGCTCCGAGGTGCCTCTGCCAACTCATGACTCCTGGAAGGAGATTTCCTATTATCAGGGAACGCAAAGTCCTGAAACGTTCGAGCAGCTAAAGCTTCATTCCGATGAATTCTTGAAGCGTCAAGGCTTTGAGCGGGTTGGGGGTAAATATCGGATTTTGAAGCATACTGAGGACCGGGTGGCCGTATTTTGCCATGGCGGCTTCGGACTGACCTGGCTTGCCCATCTGTTGGAGCTGCCACTGGCCCTGGTCTGGTCCGGTTTCTGGATGCCGCCTAGCTCCGTAACCACGATCTTGTTTGATGAGCGTTCCAAGGAGTGGGCGACTCCCCGTTGCATCGGCTTCGGTGACGTCTCCCATCTATACGCAGAGGGCTTACCCGTCAGGCCCCGCGGCATCATCACCAATTTTAGCTGATCAAGCCTTCAATACTATAATCAAAGCGGCTTAGACGTTGCATCGTCTAAGCCGCTTTTTGTAGTCATATGTGTGGTTCTTGACGGACGTTTCCCGGCTGAAACCAGTTAGTGTGCTTCTACGTAACCTTCCAGCTTGGAAGTGCAGTGTGCACAACGGGTTGCAGCCTTAGGAATTTCCGACAGGCAGTGTGGGCACTCCTTGGTCGTTTTTTCCTGAGGGGGTTTTTCCTCCTCTTTACGCTTGAGCATATTAATCCCTTTGACCAGCAGGAATACGCAGAAGGCCACGATCATAAAGTCCAGCAGGACGTTAATGAACTGACCATAGGCAAGAACTGCGATTCCCGCTTCTTTGGCCTGTGCCAAAGTCATGCGTGTACCGTCAGCATTCAAAGGCTCGGCAGTTCTTAAAGCTACGTATAAGTCCGGAAAATTCATGCCGCCCAGAAGCTTACCAATCGGAGGCATAATAATATCGTTGACTACAGAAGTGACAATCTTGCCAAACGCTCCACCGATGATAACACCGACCGCGAGATCGATCACGTTACCCCGTACAGCGAATTCTTTAAACTCATTAATGAAACCTTTTCCGCTCATGTGAGTGCGCACCTACTTTTCATAAAATCATTTATTTATAATACATGCTATGCCAGCGGAGGGCAATTCCAAATTGATGTATTGCATGTTGTCACAAAATCACATGTTCACTTGTCTTCTAGGTGTAAACCAATAATGGAGGCGATGATCGTGAGTTTAAGATTGAATTACAGAGCAGTGAGTCCAAGTACGTTTAAGGCGATGATGGAGATGGAAAAATATATTTCCGGACGTTTTACAGACAAGGTGCTGTACGAACTGCTGAAAATTAGAGTATCCCAGATCAACGGGTGTTCTTATTGTTTGGACATGCATGCCAAGGATCTATTGAAACTGGGGGATTATGGTGATCACATTTTGCAGTTGGCCCTATGGCGGGAGGTTCCTTTGTTCACGGAAAAAGAACGTGCTATGCTTGAATTAGCTGAAGCGGTTGCCCGCATTTCTGAACAAGGGGTATCTACGGATCTGTATAATCGGGTTAGAGAACATTTTAGTGAGGAAGAATATGTGGATTTAATTATGGCGGTTAACGTTATTAACAGTTGGAACCGGATTGCCATTGCGACGGGGATGTATCCGGGTAGTCTTTAATCGAACAGGAGGCCATACTTTGACTGGCAAAGAATACGGAATTGGACAAGAATCGGCAGCGTTAAGTCTGGAGGAGCTATATCAAAAATATCGCAAATATTCTTTTGCCATTGCTTATCGAATGCTTGGGACGGTGACGGATGCCGAGGATGTAGTTCAAGACTGCTTTGTCGAGTTGAAGAAAAAGCCCCTGGATGACTTACAGAATCCCAAAGCCTATGTAGCTAAAATGACGATGAATCGGTGTCTGAATCTGCTGAACTCTGCCCGTAAGCAAAGGGAGACGTATGTTGGACAGTGGCTGCCGGAGCCGCTTGGTGAGAGCGCAGATCTTCCAGCGGATTGGCTGGAGCGTAAAGATATGATATCTTACGCTTTTCTGGTTCTGCTGGAGCAGCTCAAGCCGATGGAACGGGCTGTTTTTGTGCTCAGGGAAGCTTTTCAATATGACTATAAAGAGATCGCGGAATTACTGGGAAAGACAGAGAGTAACTGCCGTCAATTGTTCAGTCGCTCCCGCCGTCTTCTCGCCTCCGAGGAATCTGCCTATACCGGTCCGGTAAGCAGCAATATAATGAGTCCTTCCAGAATAAAGGTACTGGAACGTTTTACAGCCGCCTTTCTCGCCTACGATGTGACTGCTATGCTGGAGCTGCTGGCTGAACAGCCCGCATTTGTGGCAGATGGCGGAGGTAATGTGCATACGGTGATGAGACCTATGGTCGTGCGCAAAGGCGTTCTCGCCCTGCTGACCTCTCGCCGGGTATTAACCGTACTACGGGAGAGAGAGCTGGTCCGCGCCGTCATCAATGGTGAGGTACAGCTCGTATTCCTGAAGGAAGGCACAGTGAGGGAGGTCTTATGCATCAGTCTGACACCGGACGGGGAGCATATTCAGGATTTTTACTTAATGATCAATCCGGACAAGCTGGGGCATATTCGTGTATGAGCAGAAAAAGCCGACAAGCTACAAAAACCTTGATTCCTTCTCAGGATCAAGGTTTTTGCTGTTTTTAAATCTTGGTTAAATACACATACGTTCTCACAACTGCCGGGCTTGATGGAGGGCCAGATCGCCCACCCAGGGAAGCTTGAGCCACTTGCCTTGTCCAGCATGAATGATCAGGACGATCCATAAGGCGATGCCTGCCAGCGTCAGCAGGGAAGCGAGTAGAGGGCCGAGTAGCGGTATGAGTCCTGCAAGCACATGCCCGATCATGAGGGCTACGAACAGAAAAATAGATTGCAGCGCGTGAAACAGGACGAATCTGCTTTTCTTTTCCAGCAACACAAAGGCCAGTGCACCGATGAAGGCAAACAGGTAGCACAGGACAGCCGCTATATTTTCATCCATTCCTGTGGAAGACTTATAGACTGACATGTAAGGCGAATCCCCCTTTATAAGTTTTTCATACACAAGCTTCGTACTATACAGAGTATGAGGACAGGAATTAAGGTTATACCAAACTTCGGTAGAAAAATTTCAAGCCGAGCATGTGTATAAATGTCTGCAGACAATAAAGTTGTGTCCTAAACAATAAAGTTGTGTACTAAATATTAATGAAACATAACTGTCAAAAGAAAATAAAGTATTAGACTGAAAAATAAAGTAATAGTCTGACGATGCTTCATTAAGCTAACTGGCAGATTAGTTACATAGACGTCAGAATTTTGCATAGGAGTGTAGTCCACCATCCAATACTAGTTGTATGGAAAAGAGTCTAGATAAACAGTATACTAGCTATAATTGTTTTTTGTTGAGGTGAATATCAAATGGATGAAATCGATGAATCAAAACAAATTGTATTACAAATCGGCGGTGTCTTGAAAAAGTACAGAAAAGAAAAAAACATGAGCTTAGACGACTTAGCGGAATTAACGGGTGTAAGCAAACTTACTCTGGGGAATATCGAACGTGGCGATACAAATCCAACTTTGGCGATTATATGGAAAATTTCAAAAGGTATATCTTTACCGCTATTGGCCTTGTTGAAATCAGAAGACCCTGTTAGTTTGTATCGAGCAGGCGAAGGACTGCGGTTTTCTAATGATCAAAAAAATTGGATCATTGAACCAGTCTTTAAAAACGCAAGCAACGATATTGAAATGTGTCGGGCTTACTTACAGCCGAATAGCTCGTATCACCCTGAAGGTCATCATGTGAATACAACTGAAATTGCGACAGTAATGACTGGTTCCATTGAAATTCAAGTCAATGGAGAGATTTACACATTGAATCAATATGATACGATCAGTTTTCGTGCAGATTGTCCTCACTCTTATACCAATCGTACGAATAGCGAAACAGTGCTCCATATATCCTTAAAGTATGGTTTCTAAAAGTCGAAAATTCTACTTATTAAATACAACTCCGAATTCCATGACGGGAATTCAGAGTTGTATTTTTGTTTTTAGATGAGTTAAGGTGTGTTATAAAATACTTCTTGTTAAAAATAATATACTATACTATACTTTTGTTGTTCGCGCGGATGTTATTTCATAGTTTTTCAATCAGCAGGAAACAAATTTTACGTATGAATTTAGTAAGGAGAAATGAAGAATGTCGAACAAACAAAATATAAAAGCCGTACCATCCTCTATAGGACTGATAATTCTCGGCATTATTGTTATTGCAGCTAATTTACGTGCTCCCTTAACCTCAGTCGGTCCTTTAGTGAGTCTCATAAGGGATGACGTTCGTATTTCAAATACATTAGCAGGCCTGATAACAACGCTACCTTTGCTTGCCTTTGCTTTATTATCGCCTCTAGTACCAAAATTAGGACGAAGGTATGGGATTGAACGTATCATTTTGATTGCCCTAATCTTTCTGACTGTTGGCATTGTAATACGTTCTTTATCTGGCGCAGCTAATCTGTATATAGGGACAGCAATTCTTGGATTCGCAATTGCCGTATGTAATGTATTATTGCCAAGTTTAATCAAAAGGGATTTCCCAAATAAAATTGGCTCCATGACAGGTGTTTACTCAATTTCAATGAGTTTATTTGGAGCAATCGCATCGGGAATCAGTGTACCGCTAGCCGTGAACGCAGGTCAAAAATGGCAGGGAGCATTGGGAATATGGGGGATTCTAAGCTTTGTATCGATTCTCTGTTGGTTACCCCAATTAAGAAATCAAACGAAGCAAACAACCACAACGAGTCAACAGATGGCCAGCAACGATGTGAATGTTTGGCGATCCCCTCTTGCCTGGCAAGTAACCTTGTTTATGGGTATACAGTCCATGGTTTTCTATGTGTTGATTGCATGGTTGCCTGAAATTTTAAAGCAGCAAGGAATTGACTCAAACCAATCAGGATGGTACCTCTCGATAATGCAGTTAGCTCTGCTTCCATTTACCTTTATTGTCCCCGTTATTGCTGGGCGCATGTCTAGCCAACGTTTGTTAGTGGTCATCACAATCATTTTGCTTTTGACGGGAACGCTCGGACTTCTATACGGAAGTTCCAATATCATTCTGTTGTGGATTATAATACTCGGAATTGGTGGAGGCTGCGCCTTTAGTTTGTCCATGATGTTTTTCGGTTTACGTACTGAAAATGCGCATCAAGCAGCGGAACTGTCTGGCATGGCGCAATCGATCGGATATCTTCTTGCCGCAATCGGTCCTGCCCTTATAGGATTTCTGCATGATGTGACAAATAGTTGGAATCTGCCACTTTTCATTCTGCTTGGCGCTTCGGTCTTACTCTTTTTAGTCGGTATAGGAGCAGCAAGAAACCGTTTTGTAGGTAGCCGAAATAGTTACGAGCTGCCACGGAAAGGACGATAAATATGTTTGACAAAATTATTGTGGCAATTGATAAAGCTGAAATAACGAACAAACTCCTCGACGCAACTGTTGAAATAGCCCGAAACAAACAAACTCAAGTTACCTTGGTTAATGTCAGCCAGGAATATGTATCGAATGGCATGACATATTTACCAAAGAATTTCTTGGAAGAAATATTGAACGAAATGGAGAAAGCGAGTTTGGAACAGTTGCAACAAGCCAAATCAAAATTAGAATCTGCGGGGATTAACCCAGAAACACTTCATCTTAAGGGAGATCCTGCACATGAAATATTAAATTATGCAAGAGATTCCGAGCAGCAACTCATTATTATTGGAAGCCGTGGGCTAAGTGGCATAAAAGAAATGATGCTTGGAAGTGTCAGCCACAAGGTTTCACAGCTATCAAGTTGCCCAGTCCTCATTGTGCATTAACTCCTTCGGGAACCGTAGAGATGATGCATTGTTATACTAACGGAGAACTTTAGTTCAATAAAACAGCGACAGTCTAGGACTTTATTTCGTATTATTAGGTCAACCAGAGATTTCTGGTTGGCCTTTTTTCTTAGGCGTCATATGATGGCGGTAGCCGAGAGAACGTGGACTTTATTGGGGTCAACCCCGTCGTGAAAACAGTTCTCTCACTGCCCCCAATGACCATGTTTGAGCTGGTTGAGACAGGGATCTCGTATCACAAGCGAAGCTATGGGTGTGGAACCATCGTGGGAGTGACGGCAACTTTAAAATTAGGGAGTATGTTTCTTAGTAGAAACAAAAGCCTGATGAACAAGTGTCATCAGGCTTTGCTAAAATCAGGACGGCTGCTTTGGTTTAAATAGAGAGCGGTATTATGGTAAAGAAATATTTGAAAAGTTAAAGACAGAAGAACATATTTATAAGGATTTAACGTACATATTTTTAGAATATTAAAAAAAATATAAATCGCAAATGTTGGATTTTGGTATACAACTTTATTGTATATCGCACAGGGGAAAATAATTGTAGTTGACTCGCTAGTACACAACTTTATTGTTCGAAGAAAATAAAAATACGAAAAAGGCTAAACGAGTAGGTTTCGCTCAGCCTTTTTCAACGTTATCCACAGTTTTTGCACATGTTGTACGCAATTTATCCACTGATTCATAATATTTATACACAAAACAAACAGTTGTTATACACAATTTGTGCACAAGTTGTAGACAACATAGAATATACCCACGCTTTATGCACAGATTGTGCACAATATATCAACAAGATATACTTATCTGTGGATATTTCATTCAGATCCGTTCTTTCCCGTGTTAACGATCTCCGCGTTGTAAACGACGACGTGGATGTGTAATTTTACCCTTTTTATCCTCGTCATCCTTTTTGGGGACAAGTCGTTCATCGGTACGTCCGTCATGATGATTGTCAAAGGCGTATTCGGTCATTTTCCACTCGGAATCGCCTAAAACAACATCAGAGGGAAAATGCTGTCCCCGATGTAAATGCTGCTCATGTCCGTCCTCATCGACATAAATACCGTCTACTTCTACCTTTTCACCCGTTAGCGGGAGCAAATCCTTTCCTTTGCGTTCCATTGGTATCCCCTCCGTCTGGCTTATTCTTCGTTAATTTGTCCGTATGGAAGGGGTTTTATCCACAAGCTGGTGCAAAATATCCTCGGCAATTCGGTCTGCCGGATGAGGTTTGCGCAGTTGCTCAATCGATTGTTTCATTCCTATAGCGAGAGAGGGATTAGAGATCAGGTCGACGCAAAGTTGAATTAGCTCTTGCGTATTACGGGCAATGCGAGCAGCTCCTTTTTGCTCCAGATACAGGGCGTTATTCAGCTCCTGACCGGGTACAGGCTTGAACACAAGGATGGGTAATCCAGAGGCGATGCTTTCCGAGAGTGTAATGCCGCCGGGCTTGGTAATGACCATATCGCTTGCACGCATGAGTGCGGGAACATAGTCGATGAATCCAAAGATGCGGATACCGGGATGATCTGCATACAGCGCATCCAGCTCGGCTTTTAGCTGTGGATTACGTCCGCAGACGATCAGTAGCCGCAGCTGCGGGAGACAGCTTAATTGCCGACAAATGTCCAATATACCGGACATTACGCCATAGGCACCTGCCATGATAAGCAGTGTTGTAGTTCCCGGATCTGACGGAGGAATTGGATAATCCTCAACCACATCAGCACCTTCTGGATCAGTATCTTCGGCAAGCCTTTTATAAAACGAAGCATGAATCGGAATCCCTGTGGCGACAATCCGTTCGGGAGGGATTCCCCGCTGTGCGGCTTCCTGTTGTATATCCTCGGTTGCCACATAGTAGCGATCGATATCGGGATGCAGCCAGCGCCCGTGCAGATCAAAGTCTGTAACCACGTTCACAATGGGCAGCTTCAACCCCAATTTGCGGCGTAACGCCGGGAGAGCGAGCTGCGGGAACGTATGTATGACAAGTTCAGGCTTCTCCTTTTCCAGAGTGAGTGCGAGCTGGCGCATCCCAAAGGAATGCAGCACACTGCCAAAGGCCGATTTTGCCTGCATTCCACGGGTTATGTTATAGACCCAACCGTAAAGCTCGGGAATGGTTTTGAAGCTTTGCATATAGACAAATTTGGTTAAACCGTTCAACCAGGGATGGGATTCAGCCATCAGGTCGAGTAACTGAACCTCGCAGCGTCCGAGCCTCCGCAAACTGTCCATAATCGCCCGGGCGGCCTGCACATGGCCTTCTCCGTAGCTGGCATACAATATTAAAATTTTTGGTGCTGCGGCTTCCATTATGTCTAGCCCCCTATTATTCAATAAGCACATGTAGCTCATTTCAGGAACATTCCCATCCATTCTCCTTGTATTTTATTTATTTTACCCCAAACACATACACTCCAAAAGCCGATAAATAGAGTATACTGTCCTGCACCAGTCAAAAGGGATATCCAGATATGACGTGTAACGTAAAATTTGGGTAAAATATATGTAAAATTGCTGGAAAGCTGAAAGCTGTACCTGAATATGTTATAATGGGGAAGTGATTCAGCCAATAGAAATTCGGTTAATAATAGTGTCAGGTACATGCCTTACATAAGGCATTCCCGACCTAAGCTGCATTAGACATACTACTTCACTGCATAAGGACATCAATACTTTTCGGCATTCTCTTCAACGGAGCACTTATTTTCAACGTTTTGGGAGGGAGTTACATGGCAACGAAAGGTCACAATGAAGTTAAGGAAAGTCTGCGGGAAATGACTCGAATTTTCCGGCCTAAGGATCCCAAAAAATTTGTAAAGGAATATGTGCGAAAATACCGGATTACAGGAGGGTATGAGGAAGAGTTGA
Organism: Paenibacillus maysiensis; assembly: GCF_000520815.1. GTDB lineage: Bacteria > Bacillota > Bacilli > Paenibacillales > Paenibacillaceae > Paenibacillus > Paenibacillus maysiensis. The sequence goes on from NZ_ASRY01000079.1 coordinate 14,109, forward strand.
CCATGGTGGTGGAAAACGAACTCGGTCGCATAAATTCTTCGGTATCTTAAAGGGTTCAATGACCCGCAAAACATAGGAATACGACTTTTATAAACCGTCTATCCACAGAGGAGACGGTTTTTTTGTGTCCGCTCTGCATACAATGGGATAGATTTAGTGAAATTGTATGCGTAAAGGAGGCGGATTCCACTGGAGATAGCCATACGGACACCGGAGGAAATCGGCTATATGAGGGAGGCCGGACGTATTTTGGCAGATTGCCATCGTGCGTTGGAGAGCCGTATCCTTCCGGGAATGACCACGCTGGAAATTGATGCGTGGGTAGAGCAATTTTTGAGCAAGCGCGGAGCTACGCCTGAGCAAAAAGGCTATAAGGGCTTTCCTTATGCCACCTGTGCTTCGGTCAACGAGGTGGTATGCCACGGCTTTCCCTCGGAGCGGATACTTCATGACGGGGACATTGTGACCATCGACATTGTCGTCAATAAGGACGGCTGGCTGGCCGACCGGGGCTGGACCTATGCAGTAGGTAACGTCAGTCGCCCAGTAGCGAGGCTGCTACGGCAAACGCATAAGGCACTGGTGCGTGGAATCGAAGTCACCCGTCCGGGCAGGACGCTGGGGGACATTGGGCACGCCGTGGAAAAAGCGGCAGGCTGGCGGCGGTACGGCATCGTGAAGCCCTTGATCGGGCACGGTATTGGTCGTCAGATGCACGAGCCGCCGGATGTTCTGCACTATGGCCGTGCCGGGACGGGGTTACCGCTGCGCGAAGGGATGGTGATTACCATCGAGCCGGTATTTACCCTCGGAACGGAGGGGGCTGTATTGTGGGGGGATGATGGCTGGACCATCACCTCGGCGGACGGCAGTTGGGGCGCACAATATGAGCACACGATTGCGATCACGAAGAACGGCCCGTACATTTTGACCGCATAAAAATCAGTACAGCCATAGGGAGTCCAATTTGCCTGGCATGGGCAAGGGGCTCTCTTGGCAGGCTTTTTATTCAGGATGACACGTTCATCGTATTCAGAGAGATTTTCCGGTATAGCCACAGATAGATACCTAATTCGACGGGTGAGGAAACAGCCATAACGATTCCTGCCACCTGTCCGTCCAGTCCCGGAAAAAAGGAGATGCATAAAATGAGCGCGAGAATCGCAAAGGAAACGGAGAACAGCCTGCCGATGAAAATAGGTTTGGTATTGCCGATCAATATCGACCGTCCGATGAAATATTCTACCCATGGATAAAATGCAACATAGATTGAAAGTATGCGAAGCAATCCTCTCGTTTCCACCAGTAGCTCCCCTTCCAGTCCCAACACATTCCGCAAAATAGGGTCACCTGCAAATTCAAAGGACAACAGCAGCAATAATAACGGCGACAGTGCGGACAGAACGCTCAAAAATATCAGCACCTCCCGACGCTTGCTCGTATAGAATTGAATGACGATCTGATGCAGGGAACTGCAAAACCAGACGAACAGATTCAGGATTTGCAGAGCCACGGAGAAGGAGGCTACGGCCAATAATGGATCGGTTGTATTGTTCAGCGCAGCCTGTATGGACGGGTTCAGAACAACCAGCACCAGCGCCGAATACAGCAAGGGGAGATAAAAAGGAAGCAGATGGCTTGCACGGTGGATGGTTTGCTCACCGTTGTCGGGCGGCAGCTTTTTTTTCAAAACGCGGCCTTCCAAAAAGGTAACGACCAGTTCAATGAAGATGCCTGCAATAAAGATGGCAGCACCAATCCGTCCGTCATTCGTCCAGCCTGCACGAATTAGGAACCAGGATGCGATTAGCATCGCGACAATACGAATGGACGAGCTGAACGTCATCCAGGCCGTCCGGTGCTTGTTAATAATAAGCCCCTGATAGATGTTGCGGACGGCTACTAATATGTACAGTAAAGTAAGCACCTGAAACACACTCTTGGTGGGTTCGATCAATGCCGGAGATACGCCAAATCCATATTGAAAGACCAGATTTCCAGCAGGTGTAAGACCAATACTCCAGCCGATAACCAGTACAGCCGCCGCTACACACGCACATAAACTACCGATGGAACGAACAGATTTGCGGTCATATCCGAATTTCGTGGTCATCTGTCGTACGGCAGTTAACGGAGTTTCCAGCAGCAGGCACAGGCTGACTGCCACCGCATAGCTACTCAATGTGAACGAAGGATGCTCCGAGCGTGCGAGCACGGCATTGACGATGACATGAGTCAGTGCCGCAATCAATGATGAGATACCAAGCGGAACGTAGAATGAAATGATTTTATTCAAGTCAAATCCTCCAGTAATGAATGATGAGCAAAGGGATTACCGTTGCATCGAGCTTCCGTAAACAATGGTAATTCTTATTATAGATCAAGACTGGGCTCATCGGTATAATAGAAAGCATAATATTGGAAATGGAAGTGGGGCCAACATGATGATCAGAGAAGCGACGATATCAGATGCGGCAGGCATCGCCAAGGTGCATGTGGATTGCTGGAGAACCACCTACAAAAATATCATACCCGCAGAGGTTCTGGAACGACTTTCCTACGAGCAAAGAACAGAGTTGTGGAAATCGAATATATCCAGTGAAGATGATCATCAGGTATATGTGGTTGAAAATGAGAAGGGGGAAATCAGCGGATTTGTGAGTGGAGGGTCGGAAAAGTCAGGTGAATATCCCCCGTATGAGGGAGAGGTAACTGCTATTTATGTGTTAAAAGAATACCATAGTCTAGGATGGGGAAAGCAATTATTCATGCGTCTTCTTCAACATTTAAGCAGTATGGACATTCACTCTGTCATCGTCTGGGTGTTAGCAGATAATCCAGCTCGCTATTTTTATGAGCAACTGGGAGCCAAGCTTGTAGTAGAGCAGCATCTTATAAAAATGGGTGACAAAAACCTGAACATGGTGGCTTACGGGCGGGAAAATAAATAGCGGACTGTACAAATGGAAAGGAGTCTTTCTCTACATGTAAAGTGGAGGAGACTCCTTTGATGTTAGCTGGAGGTGACAGGAATACGGCGAGCAATCTTTTTGTAGCGGATAATGATTACTCGGATAAAATCCGTTTTTGTCCTTCCAGGGCACGAATAGGCGCGATATTTTGTGTGAATTCCAGTGTCCCTAGGTAGCGTCCCTCTGAATCGCGGATTGCAAAGTAGCGAATATAGACAAATTTATCCTTTATCGGTATCCAAAAATCCTCAGCATCCTTGCGCCCGGCTTTAAAATCCTCCAGCAGTTTCTCGACGACATGCACGCTTTGTGGCGGATGGCAATTCTGTACGGTACGACCAATGACGGCCTTCGTGCGGGCGAAGACCCGTTCCTTACCATGGGAGAAATAACGAACAACATCATTTTCATCTATAAAGGTCAGATCGACGGGCAGATGATTCAACAGCAGTTCCAATTGTTGCACAGACACAATCCCCGTCTCGAATCGCACAAAGCCTTGGGGAGTTCCTGATGTTCCTTCCTGTTGCTCATCCATTTCCACAGGCTCCTCTGCTCGCTCAGGTATCCATTCCCGCTCGGGAGCGGTCAGGCAGAATCCGATTTCTGCGCTTTCACGGGCTATTTTCAGCCACTCATCCTCTGTCAGTTTATCCAGCGCCATCGGCAGCAAAATATTCTCTTCCTTGAATATCATTTCGTTCACTTCGCTCATGATATGGGCAAGCGCCTTCCCAATCTGTTCACGATCTCCGTTATATTCGGCGAGCAGACTCTTCGCCTCCTTGATCGCGGCACGAATGCTGTCGTCCACACCCCACATGACCTTGGTTGGACCAAAAATCCCATAGCGTTCTAGATAAGGAAAGACCAAATTTTCTTTGCGGCTATAGTGCTTATCGAGATCGAGCAGCAGACTTAAATCTTCCAGTAGCTTGTAGATGATTTTGGGACTGTCATCCCTTTGAAATTGGTCCGCGTGCAATGACAATTGAAAGTTGACTAGTCGTTCGATCTCCCGATTTTCCAGCTTGAAGGTATGAACGGGATGTCCCGGTTGCTCCTCCGGTCTTGAAGGACGATGAATATCCTCAATGGAACCCTTGAATATCGATGTATGCACGGAACAAAGACGCTGCACTTCCGATACGGGAATTCCCTCCTCGGTCATCAATGCATGCTCCATAGCCGAAATTTCCGCCACGCTTACTCCGCCAACAGCCTCTGCGAAACGGGCTTTGACTTCCTCCACGCTTTTCCCGGCATGTAATTCTTTTATAATTTCCTTTAATATTTGCTGGCGTTCTGTGAATTCCTGTGCTGTATGTTCGCGGTTGTTAATTAGCTCGCTCATGATGGTTAGCTCCTTTATGTTTGAATAGTAAAACCATGCTGCAAAAATGTCCGTTGCACGGTTTCCATAGCTACTTTTTTCAATGCAATACCTTTGGACAGTGTCATAAAACGACCTGCGGTTTGTAACATGCCAGGCTTGGCGATATCGTGAAAACCCAGTTCTACCATAATGTCCTTCACTTCGGGATAACGGTTAACAAGGTTGAATATTGACTCATCCCAGTGCAGTATCTTATCCATTTGTTCATCCCCTAGATTGAGAACGTTTATCATTTACAGAGTAGCATAGGTCCTGACAAGCTTTTGTGATTGTACGCACAATTTACATTCAGGTGTTGACAGTTGTAATTCACAGTTTATATACTGTGTATAATGATATATACAGTAATAACACTGATTATTGCAATAATAACTTCGTATGAAGAGAGAACGAGGTCGTCATTACAGGCAGTGCAGAAGGGATCAGGATAAGAAAATGACAATCATCAAGCAGGCATGGAAGATTACCCGGCAGGATTTTCGCAACAATCCATATGTCATGCTGTGGACGTTGCTGTTTATTGCGTATTTGGGATTTACCATGAGTTTTGCTGTAAGTGTGCAATGGGGTGAACGTGGAGACTTGAGTCCAGCAGCCGATTTTATCATGCTGGTGTTGATTCCGTTTCTCGGATTCATTTATAACCGCCGTGCCTTTAAATATCTTCAGGAAGATTCCTATACGCATATGCTAGCCTTTTTCCGCACCTTGCCTATACCGATGAATGCAGTGATTATGAGTCGAATTCAACAGGCGCTTTTGGCGTTTGTTGCGAATAGTGTGATATTTTTTACTCTCTTGTTTACGTTGTCAGCTACGTTTCGGGTATATGCCGGTACAGGTTTCTTTGTATCGTTTGCACTTACCTGGATAGGCTACGGAATGCTGATTCAAGCTATTTATATTCATTTGGAATTTCTGAAAAAAGGAAAAGCCTACTTTTGGCTATCCATTGTCATCATGCTAATTTGTGGGATAGTTACGATTATAGTTCGAGTATGTGGGGCCAATCTGGTATTGATAACGGCATTTTACAGCAGGGAATGGCAGCTGTTATCTCCGGTAATGTGGGGAGCGCTGCTGGCAGGAGCTCTGGGCATGTGGGTGTCCTATCGGGTGACACAGCGTAAGCTCATGAAACGGGATTTAGCTTAGAGGTATGTGTATAAAGATAACTATAAAGGGGGGAGAAGCAGGTGAATATACCAGTGCAAATTGATGAGAATAGTGCGGAACCGCTGTATGCGCAGATTGAAAAGCAGCTTCGTTCACTCATCGTAACGGGACAGATTGCAGCGGGAACGCTGCTTCCCTCCATTCGCGAGTTTGCGGGGACGCTCCGCTGCAGCGTCATCACCGTCCGGCGGGTCTATCAGGATTTGGAGAACGAGGGCTTGCTTCGTACCCGACAGGGGACGGGCACCTTCGTAGCTCTGGTCGAGGACGATAAGCGCTCAGGTTATCGCCTTAAAGCAGTGACCGAGGCGTTGGAAACGGCGATTGACACAGGCATCGCTGTGCAGATGACAGAACAGGAATTGTTGGAGCTTTTCGCAGACATGGTGAAAAGAAGGTATGAAGTCCAAGTGAAGGAGTGACGCCCGTGGAAACACCGATTATTGAGATGAGCCAAGTCTATAAAACCCGAGGTAACCGGGAAATTGGACCGATTAATCTAACCATTGAACCGGGATATGTGGTCGCTTTGGCTGGACATAACGGATCAGGGAAAAGTACATTGATTCATCTGCTGACTCAGCTTATTCACCCGGATTCCGGTGAAATTCGTTGGTTCGGTCAAGCGTATCCGGACGGCATGCCGGCAGATACGCGACAATGGGTTGGGTACATGCCGGAGCAGCCGACTCGTGAGGAAGATCGATTAACGGCAGAAGCAGCAGCGGCTTTTCGAGCCTTGTGGTATCCCGGCTGGGATGAAACACGCTTTCAGCGTCTAATGGAACGATTCCAGGTCCCTCAGCATACGAAATTATCGCGTATGTCCAAGGGGGAGCGCCGTAAGTTTGAGCTGGCTGCTGCCTTGGCGCCTCACCCTCGTTTGTTGCTGCTGGATGAGCCTTCGTCGGGCTTAGACCCTTTTGCCTGGAAGATCATGCTGGAGGAGCTGCGGGATTGTATGGAGAACGGCAAAACGACGGTCATTATTGCGACTCATATCATCGACGAGATCAAGCGTTTGGCGGATTATATTGTCCTGATGCATGATGGCAGGCTGCTCGGCAAGCTGGAAAAAGACCATTTGCTCGAAAATAGCAAGGAAATGTGGTTTGAAGGCACGCCAGAGGAGGCATCGGAGCTTCCGGGTGTTGTAGAGACGGAGAGCGAAGGCGGATTGCAGCGAATTGTAACGTTAGCAGCGGGAGAAACCAGCGCTATATTGGAGCAAGCGGGCATTCGTCCCATCCGTGTGCGGCGTTTGGAGCTGGATGATATTTTACTACATTGGTCTGCGGGACAACTATCAGATGATGCAGAGACATACATGCAGAAGAGAGGGGCAGAGCAATCATGAGTATACTGCAATTGGAAGAGGTCGTGAAGCAATATGGGAACCATACGGCAGTAAACGGAATTTCGCTGAATGTGAACGCTGGGGAGATTTACGGACTGCTGGGAGGCAATGGAGCAGGCAAAACGACAACGATGCGCATGGTGCTTGGCCTGATTTACCCTGACGGGGGAAGCATTCAATATGAGGGCAAGCCCTACAGCAAGGAGCTTCAGCGGACGATGGGCTATTTGCCCGAGGAGCGCGGGTTGTACCCCAAGGTGAAGGTGAGTGAGCAAATCAACTATTTGGGTAGGCTGCGCGGAATGTCGGCCAAGGAGGCGGACAAAAGTCTGCATTACTGGCTGGAGCGCTTTGGAGTGCCGGAATATTACGATAAGCGGATTGAGGAGCTATCCAAGGGGAATCAGCAGAAAATGGGTTTTATTGCTGCCGTTGTGCAACGCCCGACGCTGCTCATTTTGGATGAGGCCTTCAGCGGGCTTGATCCGGTGAACGTCGAGCTGCTTAAGGAGACAGTAAAGGAGCTGCGTGACGATGGAGCTGCGATTTTATTCTCGACCCACCGCATGGAGCATGTGGAGGAACTGTGCCGCCATATTACGATTTTGCATCGTTCAAATACAGTTGTGCAGGGAAGTGTGCAGGAGATTAAGGGCCGTTACCCACGCGAAAAAGTTCGTCTCATCACTACAGGTGAAGTGAACGGACTGGAACAGCTGCCCGGCGTGCGCCGTGTAGAGCCTATGGATCGCGGCTGGATGCTGCATATTGAGCAGCCGGATGCGGCAAAGTTGATTTTACAAACGGCGTTGGGGCAAACGGATGTGGAGCATTTTGAGATTAAGGAACCTACGCTGAACGAGATTTTCATAAGAGAGGTGGGTGATTCCCATGAATAGACTGGGGACGGTGATCGGCTTTACGTTTCGTCAGAAGGCGAGAACCAAATCTTTTATCATTACGACGCTGGTACTGGCCTTGCTTATTACTCTTGGCATGAATCTGCCGTATTTGATTTCTTTGTTTAAGGGAGAAGGGGCAGGTGGTGCAGGAGGCTCCGGGAAATCCGCAGCCGAGCAACATCGACTGGCACTGATTGCCGGGAATCGAACAGAGATTGCGGATCAACTGGAGAGATTCACCAAAGAGCAGTCCAACCCAGCAGCCAGTTGGGTACGTTATGACAACGTACAAACGCCGGCAATGCAGCAAGCATTAAAAGACGGGGAGCTGCAAGGCTATGTGGAGTTTGCGCGGCCTACCGCAACGGGAGATACTTTTCCCAAGGTAGAGTACGTATCTGTTGAAAAAGAGCCGTCCCCGGCTGTCATCACATTACTGCAAACGGGGCTTCAGGAGGCAAAGGTTCAAGCCATTATGGGCGGCAATGCATTGACCAGCGATCAAATTCGTGAAATTAGCACACCTGTAATGGTGGATAGCAGGGAAGTAGACAGTCCGTCTGAGGCAGGGGGAGCTGTGGGGACAAAGGAAAAAGCGACCTCTATGATTAACTATGGTTTGGTCTATGTACTGATGATTTTGTTTTTCACCTCGTCGATGATGACGGGTAATATGATTGCCTCAGAAGTGACTTCGGAAAAAAGCTCACGTATCATGGAGATTCTCATCACAAGCGTTTCACCGTTGACCCAGATGTTCGGAAAAATTATCGGCATCTTCCTGGTCGGCCTGCTGCAAATTGCTGCTTTTGCCGCTGTAGTGTGTGCCAATCTTATGCTGCCGCATAACAACGTTATCCTCAGCTCGGCTGGGCTGGATCTGTCGCAGTTAAATACCACAGTGCTTGGATATGGCCTGGTTTTCTACATCCTCGGTTACTTCCTGTACGCGGTATTGTTCGCCGCTGTCGGCTCTATTGTTAGCCGTACGGAAGAGTTGGGTCAGGCGATTATGCCGATTACTGTACTGTCACTAGCAGCCTTTTATATCGGCATCTTCAACATCGCCGCACCTGACACGATGTTCGTCAAGGTCGCCGGTTACATTCCGTTCTTTTCCCCGACGGTCATGTTGTTACGAATCGGGCTGGAACGGGCGAGCCTAATGGAAATTTGGCTTTCACTTGCTATTCTGTTCGCCTCCATTCTGTTGTTCGGTTGGCTGGCCGCCAAGATCTACCGTACTGGCGTCTTAATGTACGGCAAACGTCCTTCGTTCAAAGAGCTAAGAAAGGCTATGAAGGCCTACAAGATTTAGTTTTTAAAATTTTTGTGATTTTGTGTGGTGTCCGAATAAATGAACGTAGAGATATGACGAACCAAAACAATCAAAATATGCTTATGTTGTTACTGCGGTACTACTGATTGTGTTTGGGATGCCGTGAGTATAACAGGTAATTTCTTCGAATGGGTGGGTTCAATTGCGAACCTACCTTTTTTCATTGAACACAGTTATGGTTCTTTCTGTAAACAAAATCACTAATCTATCCGATACATACATAAACCTGGGTGAAGTCCTCGACGATCCTCGACGATCCCTCCTACACACTGGTTCAAGATCGCGCCTATGGTAAAATCGAGCGTTTGGATCGTTGTGGTGGTTTTTGAGGATGGGCACGGTCATGACATCCGCGTGGTGACGAATCTCATGCACATCACAGCTGAAGAAATAGCTTTGATGTATAAAGCTCGTTGGCAGATTGAACTGTTTTTTCGCTGGATCAAGCAACATTTGAACATTCCAACGCTGTTTGGAACCACCGAAAATGCGGTGTATGGACCGTTGTTCTCAGCGCTTATCGTATCGTACTGTTAAAAACGATATATGATCGCGTAGGCCTTCGTGTTCCCAAGCATGAAGCACTGGAGTTTGTTCGTTTTGCGCGCCTGCTCTTGCTAAATAAGCTTTCTGCTCATTGGAGATATCTTCTATGTACCTTGAATATGAAGATATCTTTCATTCCTAAATTCCAATAATTAGTTAATCAACAGGCCTGGTATCCGACGTATGTTATGGCGTATCCAACAGGAGGAACAGAAGGAAAAGCCGAATCCTGCCGAGATCAGAGCGATTGAAGATGCCATCACCAAAGTTCAGATGAATGTTGCGGCGCTCATTCGGGAGAACGGCAAGCTCATCGACATGAAGAAGCAGAAAAGCGACGGATCGTTAGACCAGTTGATGGAGATTCTGGATCGAGCCAGAAAAACAGGTTGTAAAGATAAAGACAGGAGCAGACAGAGCATTCGCTTTGTTTCGCTCCTTTTTACTACCGCTGAAGCTGTGTCATTCAGAAATAAATGAAAAAAATGTTTTACCACGATCATGGTAAACGAGCAGTGAAAAGGATAAAGAGGGTTGTAATTGCCTTCCATAAGGTCGTATGATGTTACAAAAAACAGGAGGCATGTACATGAAAGAAACGAAGGGCAAGAAATGGGTAGGCTATGTGCGCATCTCCTCAACAGTCAGATGGAGAATACATCAATCCGTGAACAGGTAAGACATATTGAAGCCTTTTGCGTGAGTCAGGGCTTGGCAACTGGCAGCGATCTTCAAGGATGAAGGCATCAACTGGATACGGTCGTTTCTGGACGTGGAAAAAGCAAGGGGCTGCGTAGCCACGTTCATTGAACGCAAGACAGACCACGAAAATGTTCGGGCTGGAAAACGGCTCACGAATCCTTTTCAGAGGAACTGTCGCAATTGGCTTGACAATCCGTCATAAACATCTAAACATCTAACCATGTCAGCATCACAGCTCATGAACATGGGGGACACTTCATCCCTTGGGAGATTCCGGACAAGTGGGTCAAAGATCTGCGCCGAACTTTCCATAGCATGCCGTATCGCTGACCCAGCGGGTTCAATTCTGAATGGCTACAGAGAGTTTGAAATGCACAGGAGCCTCCAGCTTCTATAGAAGCAGTAAAGCCGCCCAATCCAGTTGGGCGGCTTTACTCTACAACAAATTTATATGTTACTGTCCGTTCGAGCTCCAGCTTCTTTTCTTGAGCAGATAGATTGCAGCTACCAGGATGAACCACACCGGTGTCACAAATAGCGCCACTCTCGTATCCTCGGCCAATGCCAGGATAACCAGAACGAAGACGAGAAAAGCCAGCACAATATAGTTGGACAGTGGGTACAGCGGCAGCTTGAATGTGTTGCGGCTGGCCAGCTCCGGCCGTGTGCGACGATATCTCAGATGGCTGATGATGGTGATTCCCCAGACAAAGATAAAGCAAACGGTCGACACACTCGTAATCAGGGTAAATACCCCCTCGGGCATCACATAGTTCAGGATAATCGCGATCAGAATGACGATACTGGAGAACAGCAACGCATTGGACGGAACCTTCCTGCTGTTCAGCCGGCCCAACGAACTGGGAGCGTTGCTATCCTTGGCCATGGAGAACACCATCCGACTTGTACTAAAAATAGCACTATTGCAGGCTGAAGCCGCAGAGGTCAGCACAACAAAGTTGACAATCCCTCCTGCTGCGGCAATACCAATGGCTGTAAATACCTGTACAAACGGACTTTCACCCGGTACAATCTCGTTCCACGGATAAATACTCATGATGATCAGCAGTGCGCCGACATAGAAGAGCAGGATACGGATTGGGATATTATTGATAGCCTTCGGAATGACCTTCTCGGGGTCCTTGGTTTCCCCTGCCGTCAGTCCAACAAGCTCCATACCTACGAAGGCGAAAACCACCATTTGAAAAGAAAGCAGAAAACCATGAACCCCATTCGGGAACATTCCGCCATGATTCCAGAGATTGGTGAAGGTCGAAGGTCCCTTGGTGGTGGAGAAGCCTTTGACAATCATAAATAATCCGACGACAATCAGAGCCAGAATCGCCAATACCTTAATCAGGGCAAACCAAAATTCCATCTCCCCGAACAGCTTAACCGTTGCCAGGTTCATAAGGAGCAGAATCACAAGGGCGATTAACCCCGGCATCCACTGAGGAACCTGCGGGAGCCAATATTGAGTATACAGCCCGACTGCCGTCAGATCCGCCATCGCAATCGAAATCCAACAGAACCAGTAGGTCCAACCCGTAATAAAAGCGGCCATATTCCCCAGATAATCTCTTACAAAATCAACAAACGAATGATACTCCAAATTACTGAGCAACAGCTCTCCCAATGCACGCATTAGCAGGAACAGAACCATACCTGTAATGATGTAGGCGATCAGGATAGACGGACCTGCCAGATGGATCGACTTTCCTGCCCCGAGGAACAAGCCAGTACCAATCGCACCTCCGATGGCCATCAGCTGTACATGCCTGTTTTTTAACCCCCGTGTTAACTTTTCTCCCTGCATGGTATCTCACCGCTCTCTTTCTGTAAATATTCTCTATGGACTGAAAATTTTTATACCTTTCATATTATAATAATTTGACCAGAATACCTATGCTTAAATTGAAATTTTTTAGTTCATACAAAAAAGCCCGCCTTTCATGGTTGGACGGGCTTCATAAAAAATTCTATTGTTTTCTGCCAAGAATCTGATTGACCATAAGAATTCCCTTTTAATGTACCACCGCAAGTGAAAACGCCTAAATCCATTTTTACGTTCAATGTTTCACTTAAAGGTACAACATACGGTATTGGTATAGAGTGACCTAAATCTTTATACGCTAAAAAATTGTAGGCATATTTATAATTGTGTTTTGTCAAAGTGTCCATCACTTCAACACATGCATCATAAGTATTCCATACATTATCTTCCATACCTGCAATTAATAATATATCTGCATTTGCATTCTCTATTTTTATTCGAGCATCTTCTTTATTTTTTGCTGCTTCTACACTCTTTTTATATGTAGTAGTAAGTCCAAAAGGTGTATTCTTTTCTAAGCAACTACGTTGATGCTCATAAAAAATGTCATTATCAACGGGTATAAATGGCAGTGATTTTCCTTCATATGACCATGATGAAACATTTTTGCCACTCATAAGGCCATCTAGCGCTTGGAAACAATATGCATGAGGTGCTGAAACTGCTACCTTAGAAATGACATTGTATTTTGAAGCCAGAAGTAACGCCAATTCTCCACCTTTAGATGTACCATGTAAGTATATTTCACATGCATGTGTTAATGGATTTTTTTGAAGCCAGGAAAATACCGTTTCAAAATATTCAAGAGGAATTTCCTCAAGCTTTTTCGGTAGTCCTTCTTCATTAAAGTATCCAACGGTTAAGACATTAAACCCTCTAGATGCCAATGGTCCTGACAGAAGAGAAAGACCACTTCGTTCACCATCAGCTCCACCCAATACGACAATCGTTTTATTATTTGAGTGTTCAGAGTAAAATAACTCTCCCATAAATTCATCAGTAATCTGTTGTCTTTTCACCTCAGGTAACTTGAACATACGCTCTAGTCTTACACATTCTCGGTGTTGTCCGCATTCACATACTATATCAATAAATACACTAGGATCTATTGATATATTAAGAGCGATATTCCCTCCCTCACTACTAATCTTTTGTAAAGATACAATAAGCCCCATACTATCTATATAGTCGTAAGTTCCAGAATCAGGTTTGTGCTTTGATAAATCAACATTACCGTTTGAATCTGCAGTAAACCAAGCGAATGATTCATATTTTTCACGTATTGCCCACGGAAAATGCATGGATGCAGTTATTTTAAGCTTTTCTCCTGGCGTTAACTCTGTGACGTAAATATTAATTTTTTCGTCAATAAGCGCAACTCTTGGTTCTGTTTGTAACTTCATATCCCAAAACCTCCCTATATTTCAATCTTCACCATTTAAAAAATGCTTTCGTCGTAAAACAAAACTATCCAAAGCTCGACTTTGTGCCTCTTGAAACCCTTCTAAATCTTCAAATTTATAATTTACATCCTCTTCAAAACCAACCTGTTTTTTGACGTCGATACCATATATTTTTTTTAATAAACTCCATAATGTTTCTAATTCTTCCGTTGTGAAATCCTTGAAAATATCTGCCATCAGGCGTACTGCTTTCTCACCACATTCTAGCATCACCTTTTTTCCTGATTCTGTAATTGTGATGTTAATAGCACGTTTATCGCGTGTGCTTGGTGTCGTAACAAGGTATCCTTTATTCTCCAGATTGACTATCAGCTTTTTTGCACTTTGTTTGCTGGTTTCTAACTTTCTCGCAATATTAATAAGTGTTGTTTCATCCTCTGGTAAATGGGCTATTGCAAGCATGATCATGTACTGTCGTGATGTTAATTTCTCAAAATAGTTATCGCCTTGTATTTGCAGCTTATTAGTAACGGTAAAAAAAGTAGCGTAAGTCTGCTGCATTAAATATAACTCTCTAAGCGCCTTATAATACTCCATAGGGACATCCTCTCTTTCTTATTGTCAACATGGTGACTATTTCTACGATAACAGGCACAATTATTATTGTCAACATGGTGACTATAATATTTGTTACCACCTCGCATTCCAGAGCGAATTCAATTCTTTTGAGTCAATTTGACCTTTATTTGGAGTTAGGCAGGTGCTTACAAGAGGATAAATTAATCAGCGAAAAGATCCTCAGATCATTTACGAATCGGCGCGGCAAGGTCTATACTGTAGTATAAAAAAGGAAGTTATGTATGTTCAGAACGTTGAATCGGAGACTAAATGCAGCTATGCCGCTGATCACGCCCATCAGCATTCTAATCGGCGTCCTGATCGGTACGCCGTTGTCGGAATACACCGGATTCTCTCCCTGGCTGTTTGCATTTATGACCTTTGCGGGCAGTATCAGCATGGGTTTCAAAGATTTTGTCCATGTGATAAAGCATCCCGGCCCGCTGATTGCCTGCCTGTTTATTCTTCACTTGGCTATGCCGCTGCTCGCGATGATGCTCGGACACTTGGCTTTCGCCGCCGATCCTTATACGGTTACCGGGCTTATTCTTGGTGCGGCCATCCCTACAGGCATTTCCAGCTTCGTGTGGGTCAACATCTACAAAGGGAATACGGCGTTGACGCTAGCCATCATTCTGATCGATACGATTTTGGCCCCATTCGCCGTGCCCGGCATTATGTCCCTGCTGGTCGGAGCGGATGTGCAGCTTGATACTTGGGCAATGATGCAGAGCCTGTTCTGGATGATTGTCGTTCCTTCGTTAATCGGCATGGTATTGAACGAATGGACCAAAGGGAAGATCAAGCAGGTATGGGGACCTCGGCTGGGCCCGTTCTCCAAGCTGGCTATGGCTCTGGTCGTGATGATTAACGGATCTGTAATCGCGCCCTATCTGGTCGATTTTAATCTAAAACTCGTCGGGGTATGCCTGTCGATCATCGGTCTTGCCTCCACTGGATATGTGATCGGTTACCTGATTTCCATGCTGATGAAGTGGAACGATGCCGACCGTACGGCGCTTGTCTTTAACGGCGGCATGCGCAATATCAGCGCAGGAGCCGTGCTTGCTATCACCTACTTCCCAGCTCCGGTAGCGCTGCCTGTGGTGCTCGGAATGATTTTCCAACAATCCACCGCGTCTCTGGTCGGATTTCTGTTGAGCCGCCATGACCGAGGCAAGGCCAAGGAGCGGCGAATCGCCGCCTAGACCTACTCAATGGGAAAGTATTTTTGATATTTGGACAATAGGATCATTTTTGAGTTTGATCTTGCCGCTCCTTCATATTCACAACGGCTTGCCGAAGCTTTAATAAATTTTTCTCCTGCCAGAAGAAAGATATCCGAGCTCTTCCCGGTATTTGGCCACTGTTCTGCGTGACAGCTCCAGCCCTTCCTTTGCCAGCAGTTCTGTGATTGCCTGATCCGAAAACGGTTTTTGCTTCTCTTCGTCGTCGATGATCTGCTTAATACGCATTTTTGCGCTCTCCGATGAAGTGGCATCTCCGTCTTTCGACACTAGGGCGGAGGTGAAAAAATATTTGAGCTCGAACATTCCACGGGGCGTCTGCATGTATTTATTACTGACCGCCCGGCTGATCGTAGACTCATGCAAGCCGGTTATTTCAGCAATCTCCTTTTGGGTCATCGGTTTGAGATAATGAATGCCGTGCTCGAAAAATTCCCGTTGTCTATCAACAATGGCTTGGGCTACACGCATCAGGGTCAGGCGGCGCTGCTCAAGGCTATGAATAAGCCATAATACCGTATTCATCTTCTCACGAAGAAACTGCTTCTCTTCCCCCATTGCCTGTTCCCGGAGCATACGCTGGTAAAAAGGATTAATCTCGACGCGTGGGACTGTGATATCATTAATTGTCACAAGGTAGTCGTTCTTGGATTTTTCTACCGAGATATCTGCTATATGATACTGGTGTTCATATTGGGCAAATGCCGCTCCCGGACAAGGATTCAACTTGCGTATCTGGTCGGTAAATTGCTGTACCTCGCGAATGTTGATACCCAGAGCATTCGCAATTTTTTGTATGCGGTTACATGAGAGATTGACCATGTGATGTCGCACGATCTCTTCCAGGTAAACATCAACATGACCGGCATATCGCAGTTGCAAAAGAAGACATTCCTCCAGGCTGCGGGCGGCGATTCCTGCCGGTTCAAAGCCTTGGATCAGGGCGAGTATATTTTCAACCTCTTCGGTGGGGACGTCAAGTATTTCGGCAACTGTATTTACCTCCAGCTCGAGGTAGCCTTTCTCATTTAAATTCCCAATAAGAAACATTGCAATCATCTGCTGTAGCTTTGATAGCCCGCGGACCAGCCCAAGTTGTGCTTTGAGATGTCCAAATAAATTATCTGCAGGGTTAGAGACAAAATCCAAAAGATCTACCGGATTATCGCTTTTTCGTGGTGAATATTCTTCCTCTTTACTTATTCTTTCGATGGACATGTCGATCTCTGTCAAATCAATAATCGGATTTTCATTCGCTTGCTCATGAAGATAGGACATTAGATCGACTGAAGAATATTGAAGGATCGTGATGGCTTGTCGTAATTCAGGAGTCATAGCCAGCCTGAATGCTTGCTCTTGCTGTAATCCGTATCGTATCATTTTATCTCATCTCCTTGCGGGGCAACAACTTATTTGTTAAGTTTATACAATTATACTGCAACCTTTGATCTTAGAAAATAAGTGAATTGAGTGGGTTGAGTATGAATTTTGGATAGATCTAATGAAGGGTATCACATTACTGATTATCTTGTCAGTTGCTTTTTTTGTAGAGGATTACTTCTTTTTTTATATACTAATTAAATGAGAACTCGTCAGGCTGGGGGAATACTGTGAAACGAATTGATGAGATTTTAGAGTATATTGCCAAAGGCACAAAGAAACTGTCGGTAGAGGCTTTGCTGGATGGCGATGGAATTACGGCTGCGGAAATAGCCGATCGTCAGAATATGCTAAGAAATAATGTAAGCAAGGAGCTTAATAGCCTACTTCGTGCTGACTTGATTATTAAAATCAAGGGAAGACCCGTCAAGTTTTTGCACAAGCAGGTAATCGAGGAGATTTTTACGGTTCAGCTTAAAGAGAGACAAATCCAAGTAAACAGCATTAATGAAATATTGCTGTCTGGAGAGCAAGTCGATCCGTTTCACGCCTTAATCGGTTTCATGGGCAGTATGAGAAATCAGGTTGAGCAGGGAAAAGCGGCAATATTATACCCGCCGAAGGGCCTGCATACGCTGATTGTGGGGCAGACTGGCGTAGGAAAAACGATGTTTGCCAGATTAATGTATAATTATGGAAAATATATGAAGCGGTTTTCGGAGCAAGCACCATTTATCGTATTTAACTGCGCCGATTATTACAATAACCCTCAACTGCTACTTTCCCATATTTTTGGACATGTGAAAGGGGCGTTTACCGGGGCAGATCGGGAAAAAGAGGGACTGGTCGAGAAAGCTGATGGAGGCATCCTGTTTTTGGATGAGGTTCATCGGCTGCCTCCAGAAGGCCAAGAGATGATTTTTTATTTTATGGACACGAACAGTTACAACAAATTGGGCGAGTCGGAGCGTAAGCGGGATGCGAATGTGCTGCTCATCGGCGCTACGACAGAAGATCCTAGTTCTTCCATGCTCAAAACCTTTATCAGACGGATACCGATTACAATTAACATTCCTTCCCTGCAAGAACGAGCAGTTGAGGAGCGGTTTTTGATCCTAAAGCATCTCTTCGCAAACGAGGCCCATCGTGTTAACAAGCCCATTCGGGTCGAATTGGAAACTGTAAAAGCACTGATCGGCAGTGTGACCTATGGCAATATCGGCCAGTTAAAATCGAACATTCAGCTTGTGTGTGCCAAAGGATTTTTGAACAGCATACATGAAAATAAGGAAGAAATTGAACTTGATTTTAAAATTTTGCCTGGAAATATCAAGGAAGGCCTATTTAATATGGGGAAAAACCGTAAGGAGATTGCCGAAATGGAAATGGTCAACTCCTCGCTGTATATTACTCCTGAGGGAAGCAAAGGAATGAATGAAGCTGATGCTTCTGAACTGCCGTTTAATCTGTACAAATTGATTGAAGACAAAATAGGTATGCTGAAGGAAGAAGGACTCGACGACAGCTTTATCAATAAGTTTATTACTACAGATGTCAATATTCATATCAAAAGCTTCTATAACCGATTTTATAACATCAAAGGGGGACGGGAACGAATCCTTAAAATCGTGGGCAGAAATATCCTGGAGTTCGCTGAACAGGTGCAGGAGATGGCTCAAAAAGAACTGAACAGAAAGTACAGTGACAGGTTTGTTTATGCCTTCAGCCTTCATTTGAGTGCCTTTTTAAAGCGAATCCGAGAGAAGAAATACATCAGCAAACAAATCTATGATCCGATTAATGATCAGGATGAAGAATACAGACTGGCACTGATTATCAAGGATTTGATCGAGTCCAAGTTCGAAGTCAGTGTACCCGATGCCGAGACTACCTATGTGGCGATTCTCCTGAAATCGGTGGAGGAGGAGCATCAAGGAAATGTGGGGATCATCGTAGCTGCACATGGCAACAGTACGGCGAGCAGTATCGTCGGCGTCGTCGATAGCCTGCTGGGAAGCTCGAATATTTGTGCAGTAGATATGCCTTTGGATGTTAGTCCCAGGGAAATTTTAGAGGTTATTATTGATAAAGTAAAGGACATTGACAATGGCAGAGGCGTATTGCTGCTAGTTGATATGGGCTCCCTGCTCAACCTTGAAGGAACCATTATGGAACGTGTCGGGATCAAGGTGAAGACCATTGATATGGTATCAACTCCCCTTACGTTGGAGGCCGTGCGGAAGGCCAGTATTTTTGATATGAATATAGAGGAAATTTACCAATCCCTAAAGGATTTTCGTGGATATAACAATGGAAATGCCGAAGTAAAAGCGGAGAAGGTTAGTAATAAGGTGATCGTGACGGTTTGTTCTTCCGGCAAAGGCGCCGCAGTCAAGCTGAAGGAGTTTGTGGAGAAGGTCGTTTACGACTTAACAGAAGAGAAAATCGTCGTTGTACCGGCAAAAGTCAGGGAATTGGATAAAACGGTGAAAGATTTACGGGCCAAGCATACGATTCTTGCGGTGATTGGAGTTAAGCGGCCAAGCGAGCTGAATGTACCGTTTATTCCTTTGGAAAAACTGATCGAGGCAAGCGGTGAGCATGCATTAAGAGAACTGTTGCTGAACAATCAACTGCCTGTTATGCATGCTAACGAAAGCGTAGTTGTTAGAGAGCTATGTGAGAATACGCTAAAGGAGTTTATGACTTATTTGAATCCCTACAAAATTTTGGGGATCTTGATGAAATTTATCGAACAGCTGGAACAGGAATTGGAAGTCGATTTTCATTATGCAAAGAAAGTTCAACTTGCCGTTCATACGGCTCATGCCATGGAACGAATGGTCATTGGAGAAGGGTTAGTATATCAGGGGGATGTACCCTTGCTTGATCAACGAATTCTCGATGCGGTGAACCGTTCCTGCAATATATTTGCTTCCAGTATGAACGTGAAGCTGACCAATGATGAAAAATATTATATTTGTGAAATCTTAAGCGAAGTATATAACTGCATCCCCGAGTAATGGCGTAAGTGTATAAAACGCTTTCAGATGTGTATCAATAATGCGGATGTTGAAAATAAGCAGGTAGCGAGGAAAGACCAAATCCCCGGAACAGCCGAGGGATTTGGTCTTTTCTTTGATGATTGAACAAATCATACAGAATGTTGGCACGAGACTTGCATATAAGTATAGGCGAAGGATGTAAGGAGGGGGTGAAACAAATGATAGGTGTTATTGTTGGCACACATGGGAAACTTTCCAAAGAGATCCTAAGATCCACGGAAATGATTTTCGGACATCTGGAAAATGTGGTGGGCGTGACGTTTGAGCCTGGTGAAAGCGTTAACGGACTTGTTGAGAAGTACAAAGCGGCATTGGAAACGATTGATTGGACGGATGGACTTATCTTTCTCGTCGATTTGTTTGGTGGCAGCCCCTATAATGCGGCCAGCAGGATTGTGGCCGGCTATGAAAAAATGGACATTGTAACAGGGGTAAACCTGCCAATGATCGTAGACCTGCTGACAAATAGAGGGCTGGAGGAAGTGGAGAATCTGAGTGATCTGGCCATCCGTGCGGGTCAGGATTCGATGAAGTCTTTTCGTGTCATCCGGGACATACAAACAGAGGAGGAATTATAGGTATGGAAATTTCATTTGTTCGTATTGACGATCGTCTGATCCATGGTCAGGTGGCTACTGTGTGGGTGAAAGAAACGAAGTGTAACAAAATCATCGCGGTCAGCGATGAGGTCGCTGCGGATACGCTGCGCAAAACCTTATTATTACAGGTGGCGCCGCCGGGAATTAAGGCTTATGTCGTCACGATTGCAAAAGCAATTGAAGCTTACAATAACCCTAAATATAACGATTTTAAGACCTTATTCCTGTTTACCAATCCGACTGATGTACTGCGGGTTGTAGAAGGTGGGGTACCGTTTACATCGGTAAATGTAGGTGGGATGTGCTTTAAAGAAGGCAAAACACAGATTACCGGAGCGGTATCCGTAGATAAGCAGGATGTAGAGGCATTTCATAAACTGCACGAAAAGGGGATTGAACTGGAAATTAGAAAAGTGGCCAGTGATCCTAAAATCAATTTGATTAACAAGCTCCAAAATGTCCAGTTTTAACAACAGGTTGGCATAAGAGAGGGGGTCAAACATGAGTGTTTTTGAAATCGTAATGGTAACCCTGGTTGCAGCCATTTGCGGAATGGGCAGCGTTTTGGATGAAGGACAGACTCATCGGCCTCTGGTTGCGTGTACACTGATCGGTCTGGTCCTAGGCGATCTCAAAACGGGTATTATTCTAGGCGGTACGCTGGAATTGATGGCATTGGGCTGGATGAATGTCGGGGCGTCAATGGCTCCGGATTCCGCTTTGGCCAGTGTAATCTCAACCATATTGGTTATTGTTGGACATCAGTCGATCGGAGCCGGAATTGCTGTTGCGATTCCGATTGCAGCTGCTGGGCAAGTGTTGACGATTTTTGTTAGAACGATTACCGTGTTCTTTCAGCACTTGGCAGATAAATATGCCGAATCTTCAAATTTCAGAGGAATTGAACTATGCCACTTTATCGCCCTCCTTCTTCAGGGATTGCGCGTCGCTTTGCCTGCCGTTTTGGTGGCTATTGCAGCAGAAACCGGTCTGGTTACGGCTTTGCTTGATTCGATCCCGGAGGTCATTACAAAAGGGCTGCAAATAGCAGGAGGATTCATCGTCGTTGTAGGGTATGCCATGGTTATCAACATGATGGCAGCCAAATACCTGATGCCTTTCTTTTTCTTGGGCTTTGTCATTGCGGCATTTACGAGCATCAATCTGGTTGGCTTTGGGGTCATAGGAGCGGTTCTGGCTTTGCTGTATATCCAGCTCAGTCCTAAATATAGTCAGCGAAAAGATCAAACAGGTGAAATTGAAGAGCTCTAAAGAATACCTAATGAAAGAGTGGGGTACTATGGAAGAAAAAAAATTAACAAAAAGCGATCTAAACAAAATGTTTTTCCGTTCATGGTTCCTGTTGGGCTCGTTTAACTTTGAGCGTATGCAGTCGATTGGTTTTTGTGTCACCTTGATTCCGGCAATCAAGCGGCTATACAGCAAGAAGGAAGACCAAAAAGAAGCATTAAAGCGGCATCTGGAGTTTTTCAATACTCAACCGTTTATCTCAGCACCGATTATGGGCGTAACGGCGGCTATGGAGGAGCAGAAAGCGAATGGCCAGCCTATTGACAATGCTACCATAAGTGGAGTGAAAGTCGGCTTGATGGGGCCTTTAGCCGGAGTAGGGGACCCTATTTACTGGGGAACGTTACGCCCGGTTCTGGCTGCGTTGGGAGCTTCCATTGCTTTGTCCGGAAGCATCATCGGGCCTGTCCTTTTCTTCTTGCTCTTTAACGTTCTTCGCCTGGCAACCAAGTGGTACGGGCTGAAATACGGCTACCAAAAAGGGACGGAGATTGTGTCCGACATGTCCGGAAACCGGTTGCAAAAGCTTACGGAATCGGCCTCCATCCTAGGACTCTTTGTCATGGGCGCACTCGTATCCAAATGGACTACTCTGAATGTGCCACTAGAAGTATCCAGATATACCCGTTCGGATGGAGTAGAGGTGGTTACGACAGTACAGATGATTCTGGATCAATTGATACCTGGTCTGTTACCTCTCTTGCTGACTTTTTTGTGCATGAGACTGCTCAAAAAGAAAGTGAATGCTATAGCTCTGATTTTTGCTTTATTCGCAATAGGAATTATTGGATACGCTCTGGGTGTATTGGCTTAAGCCCATTTTTAAGGTGATCCGGTCAAGTAGCTATCCTTGACCGGAAATCTGCTTTTTGAATATGTAAGCGCTTTATTTTTATTCCTCTGTAGTATCTCACCTTCGCCATTACCTGTTCCTAATTATGCTTTTCGAGTGCAAAGCAACCTGAGTTTGGGAGCCGACATATCGAATAGACCTAAAAAGTGAGTCGGTGAACACCGTATTCATCGGCAAGCTGGAATTCGCCTATTATAGTTTCCACCAGTACTTTGGACTAAGCACGGAGCATGGAGAGTCATATTGATCAGAGACGTGAGTTATTCACTTCGCTTGGGGGCCCGGATAAATGAGGAAGACGGCGGCATTTTGCCAGTCTTCCTTATTTATATTATGAAAAGATGGAGTTCACCGACTAATTGTCGAATTACCTTAGAATTTGATGTATTATGGATTAAACAAGTTTTCAGGAACCAGGGAGGGTCATAGTTTGTCTACACCGAGAAGAGCCGAACATCGTCAAAGTAAAAAGCTAAGTCTCATATCGTTGCTTACGGGCTTGGTGACGCTGGTGGTTCTGCTAACCTCAAGCATTCTTCTGGTTGGTTCTTATGAGTCCCAAAAGAAATCATTGATGGAGACGACGCTCCATCTGAATTACTCCAACGCTGATCGCATTTCCAAGACGATGGATTCTTTATTTCGATCCATGCGCGGCAGCTTGGAATACAGTGCCGATAAACTTTCCGATGTTGATGCCATGACTTCGAAGCAAGTGGACGATTATTTAGATCTGATGCGCAAGAGCAGCAATTTCTTCAATTCCATCGCAGTGGTCGAAGCCAACGGGCTGATCCGCAATGTAGCGCCGGCTAGAGTGGGAATGGCAGGTCGGCGTATCACGTCTAAGGCCAGTCTGGAAGCTTTGGCACTCCAAAAACCGTATATTTCTTCCCCATACATGACTTCAAACACTAAGAGACTAATCGTATTTATGAGTCAACCGATTTTCAGCAGCGCCGGTAAATATCTCGGTATTTTGAGCGGCACGCTTTATCTTCAGGAGAACAATATCCTGTCTGATATTTTTGGCAACGGTAATGTGGACGATTCCGGTTCTTATTATTATATTGTGGATTCCAACGGACGCCTGCTGTATCACCCGGACAAACAGCTCCTCGGAAAGGATATCAGCAGCAACAAGGTAGTGCAGAAGTTGATGAAGGGGGAAAGCGGGAAACAGCAAGTTCGCAACATCAGTGGCGTCGAGATGCTTGCCGGATACTCGAGTGTCCCGGCCAACGGATGGGGAATTGTGGTCGTTTCGCCGATTGGTCTAATCCATGATCAACTGATGGACCACATTCGGACAATTCTGTGGTATTCGTTGTTTCCGTTCATCATATTGCTGATGGGCGTCATACTCGTAGCATTCAGGTTGGCCCGGCCTTTTGTCTATCTGGCAAATCTGGTGAGCAAGATGGGCAAGGAAAAGATTGTAATGCCGGAAGCGAAGCCGCATTGGAGCCAGGAGGCCGATTTGCTCACCAAGGCCGTATTGCTTGCCGTGTTGAATATTCAGAAGCAGACGGATCAATTGACCCAGGAAGCTGTGACGGATGTTCTGACCGGATTAATGAACCGAAGATCGCTTGAATATACCATGAGTCAATGGATGGCCTCTGGTCTGCCGTTTTCGCTCATTATGCTGGATGTAGACAAATTTAAATTCGTAAACGACACCTACGGCCATCTCATCGGTGACGAAGTGCTGAAGCATGTTGCCGAAGTTATAGTTACCTCGCTTCACCCGGATGATGTCTGCTATCGCTACGGCGGCGAAGAGTTCGTCATTCTGCTGAACCGACCTGAGGAAGCCTTCAACGTAGCGGAAAGAGTACGTCAGGCTTTGGAACAAAGCAGGGCTCCCATTCGGACACGAGTTACGGCCTCTCTGGGCATCGCCCATTATCCTTTGCATGCGTCAGAGCGGGAGGAACTGATAGAGAAGGCGGATCAGGCATTGTACCTGGCGAAGAGCAGAGGAAGAAACAGAACGATAGTCTCTGAGGGTTAAAGAAGTAATTTATGGGCGACCGGGTTTGTTTGAGGAGCTTGAACTGTTTGGAGCAATATGAGTTCCCGGTCATAACATCCTGGCAAGGAGCAAAAGAACGAATCGACTCCATTTTAGGAGTTCTGAAATAAATAATAGATATATTCGTAAAACAGCTGGCCCCTTGGAGCTGGCTGTTTTGCTAGAAATGATAGTGCCTATGATTGAAATAAAATGGTATAATTGATATACATTTTCCATGAGGAGGGCTACGTGTATGACCATAACTATGGGTCAGATTGTGAAGCATCTGACAAAGGGAATAAGTACACCCAATGCGACCGTAGTCTTCTTAACCCAGGGCATATAGATACTGAGATACAAGGAATTGTAACCGCTTTCTGTGCTTCGCAGTATGTGATAGAACAAGCTATTTCTCTAGGCGCAAATTTTATCATAACGCATGAAGGCATTTTTTATAGCCATCGGGGGATGCAGGATTGTTTACTACATGATTCCGTTTTTTTGCAAAAATCCCGTCTGATCGCCGATTCAGGTATAGGCATTTATCGTTTTCATGACACCATACATCGTAATCAACCGGATAGAGTATGATTGGGCTTCTTCAGGCACTTGACTGGCACACCTACGTTGTGAAACAGCAGCCGACGGCCGCCATTTTGACGATTCCGGCTATGGAAGTTAAGGAGGTCGCTGAATATATCAAAGTCAAACTACATATTCGTTATGTACGGGTGGCTGGCGAGGTTTCCATGCCATGTGAACGAGTGGGAATCTCAGCAGGATACAGGGGAGGTGGTGAACTAGCCATTCCATTATTTCTAAATGAAAATGTGGATTTAGTCGTTGCCGGTGAGGGCCCAGAATGGGAAGCGCCAGAATATGTGAAAGACGCTGTCTATCAAGGCAAAAGTAAAGCACTTATCATGCTCGGACATGCGGAAAGTGAAGCGCCTGGTATGAAATATCTCGCCGATGTACTTTCCGTCGAATTTCCGATGCTCCCCGTACACTTTGTTGAAGATCGACCAGTGTTTCAAATATTGTAATCGAGAACACGTCTATTGTGATGATCATCCCCCACTGTTGTTATATCCGTTCATCCATTTTATGAAATGGAGGCAAGATGATGGGAAGTAGAGTGATTATGCCGCTCAACACAGACTGGAAATTAAAGTCCTTTGATCCACATATGCTATATGGTGGCAATCAAGCTTATTTGCCCATGAATCCTTGGTTTGATGTCGCTAATCACGGTTATGTGATCGGCCAATTTGTTTGGAGTGGAATTGACTATCTGGGAGAAACAAGCTATCCCTCCAAAGGGTGGTCCTCGGGCCTGATCGATACTTGCGGGTTCCGCAAACCTGTTCCTATCTCCAACAAAGTTTATGGTCAGATCAGCCTGTTGTGCACATAGCCGTATTTCACGAACATATGAAGCCGGAATACAATCCGTCATGGACGATGCACTGGAAATCCCCGGCCATGGAAGATCATTGGACATTTCCTGAATACGGCGGAAAATTGATACGGCCTAAACCCTGAAGACTTCTCGAACCAGTCCCTTGGAATTTTCCCCCTTCACACACTCTATCAAGGTATATATAGATTCCATATTCTTTTAGAGTATACATAATATGAACTACAATCTTTTCATTGAGTTATTCAGCTTGCCATATATCTTTCAATTTCCAATATGTCAGCCCATTTACTAGTGCCTCTCCACCCTCCGTTATGATTTCTATGCCTAGTAATTTCTCACTCGGATAGATGCGACTTGTCATCGTAGCTTGCCCTTCATTCGCAAACATTTCAATGGATGAGCGATCCAGATATACATGCAATGTCAACTGCCCCTCAGCATTGAAGGCTGTTTGACGTACTCCATCTGTCTTCTTACCTGATTTAGAACAATTAAGCATAAGTTTCTGCTCCGCAATAGAATATGTGATAACCGTTTCTTCTCGACCTGTTCCGCGAAACTTCAAGCCTACCAGGTCTGCACTTGACTTCGTGAGGTCGAACACTACCTTAACTTCAAGCAGATCGGCTTCAACTTCCTTGTAGTAACTTCCAGAAATAGCGCCATATTGATACAAAACATGTTTACTTTGACGAAGTAACTTCATTTCTTCAACTGGAGTCATCAGTACTTTATTATTGTCACCCAACGTAATTAAACGTGGGATCGTCATTGCTCCACACCAGCCGTCTGCTTTCGTCGGCATATCCGATTCCCACATATCCATCCAACCAATCGCAATGCGGCGACCTTGATCATCTAGAAAAGTTTGAACCGCATAGAAGTCATGACCATTATCCAACTCGATGAACTCTCCATGCTTATATTCATTACTTTCATAATTATATTCGCCAACATAATATCCCGTCTGGAACAAGTTATTGTACTTATCTCCTTGCGCATCAATACCTTGTGGGGAGAACATAAATATATGCTTACCGTTCAGTTCAAAGAAATCAGGGCACTCCCACATGAAGCCCATATTCTTATCTCCTTGCAGAAGCACACCATGATAGGTCCAAGTTCTAAGATCGGGAGATGTATATAGAATAACACGCGGCAGATCTTCTTTCGTGCTGTTACCTAGGATCATGTACCATGTATCCTCATTCTTCCATACCTTCGGATCACGGAAATGCTGGGAGCTATCTGTCGGAGGTTCAGCGATTACGGGATTCTGCCTTAGTTTTGTAAAATGAATGCCATCTGTGCTTACTGCCACATTTTGATTTTGGAAAAAGATATTGTTTGGTTGATCAATATAGTGATGGCCGGTATAGATCAATGTCAGTTCGCCGTTATTATCTACTGCGCTTCCTGAGAAGCAGCCATCAAGGTCACACGCATCTCCAGGCGCTAATGCAATCGGACAATGCTCCCAATGTACAAGGTCTTTACTCTTCACGTGACCCCAATGCATTGGGCCCCAGTTCTCATCATAAGGATGATGCTGATAGAAGGCGTGATATTCACCTTTAAATTGAATTAATCCATTTGGGTCGTTAATCCAGTTTGCTGGTGCCATAATATGATAACCTAAGCGGTACCGCTTGTTCATTTTCGCTTCTGCCTGTTTCAACGCTTCCTCAGCTTGCTTCGTATTGTTATTATATGTGTTCATCTGTCTTCCTCCTATGCTGTTTCAATATGCTTGTTAGGCTTGGGATCCAGCTTTTTTGGTTCTTTCTTTAAGGTAAAGATTGAGATTGTTGTAAAGGCAAATACGAAAACACCCATAATCACGTACGTATTTGCAAAGCCTCTAATGTCATAAGACATACCGGCGATTGGCGAGAAGATCGAAGCTCCTACCTGACTCGTAAACTGGTATCCCACTAGATACAAGATCGAAGACAGACGCGTATCGAAATTAGCAGCCAAGTACTTAAATACGGAGATCAACATGATTGGCAGTTCCAATGCGTGAATCAATTTCATAGCTGAGATACCATAAGGTCCAATAACTAAGCCTGAACCCATGATCCGGAACGCCATCAAGAACCCTGCCAATATCAGACCCTTTTTTGCTCCAATTTTGTTGACAATGAAAGGCGCTAAGAACATTATGCCTGCTTCCAAGAATACTTGTAGGGAATTTAAGTAACCGTAAACTTGATTGCCTAAAGCAACCGTTGAGAACGTCGATGAAAAGTAATTCGGGAACTGCTGGTCATACACATTGTAAATACAGGTAACACCAAGAACATATAAAATGAAAAACCACAAATGCTTATTTGCAAACAAATAGCCGATTTGCTTAAAGTTAACAGATTCTGCTCGCTCCATCTCGGAATCTGTCATTTCAACTTTAATTGTCATCATAATGATAAACAGAATGACAGCAGATACTGATGCAATCCAGAAGTTAATGTTAGGGTTGATATTGAAGAGCTGACCAGCGAAAAATGTTGCTGCTGCCCAACCTAGCGAGCCCCACATACGAGATTTTCCGTATTCAAAGTCATATTTTCGGCTGATTTTCTCGACATAAGATTCGATGGCTCCGATCCCTGCCAAAAAAGAAATACCCAAGTATAATCCACCTACAATTGCGCCGAGGAATACATTGTATTGAAGTAACGGCCCATAGATAAAGATATAGAAAGGACCAACAAATAAGAGTAAAGAACTGATTAGAAATAAAATATGCTTCTTCAATCCAATTTTATCAGATATATAGCCATAAAGCGGTTGCATACATAGCGCAAAGATAGCGTTTACAGTAAAGATAACACCTGTTTCAGCACCATTCAGACTGATTTCTTGCCCTAGCCAGATGGAGAACAATGAATAACTTGCTGACCAAGTAAAGAAGAAAAAGAAGAAATAGGCACTTAGTTTCCAATACATGCTCTTTGACTTTCTCATATCGAACGCTCCTCAAAGTTGAACATTTAATGTAAATGAAAGCACTTCCGTATTTACAGATCGATTATATGTCAACCGCTTTCATATGTCAACCGCTTGACATATTTTCGAAAGGAAAAGAGCTCTCCTCTTTGATTTCAATTACTCTAATAAGGATAGCTCCACCTTATATCACAATGCTGAAAGCTATGGAAATTGTATTAAGCTGTACTAGCTTCAATAAGTTTCACTGGTAGATAGGTTTCTCGCGGGACATCACTAAATCCACCTTCAATTTCTTTAATAAGTAACTCTATGGAAGATCTCGCGATCTCCTGTATTGGTTGCTGAATTGTCGTTAATTCAGGGAGAAGATTGCGGGTTGTTTCAGTTCCGTCATATCCAATTACGCGAATATCTTCAGGAACACGTTTTCCTCTTCTTCTTGCTTTAGCAATAAAAGACGCAGCCACCAAGTCATTACTCGCAAACAATCCATCTACTTCAGGATGTTCATCGAGCAAGCGTTTAATCGGTTCATCGTGATTCTGTTGGTGGAAGGGATCATTTATTTCATAGGTAATTGCCTTTCGACCATACTGCTCCATCACATCTTCATATGCTTTTCTTCTTAAGCTTGCCGGTGTTTCCAATTCAACAGGGCCATTTATGTGTAAGATATGCTTGCACCCCTTTTCAATAAGCAGTTCTGACGCCAGTTTTCCACCCAAATAATTATCCGATCCTACAACTGGGATTGAATCGGATAGGAAGCGATCGATCGCAATGACGGCAATGTTCTTCTGTTCATAATTTACGATACCTCGGTTGTGTGTACCAACGATAATACCGTCAACTTGATTTCGCATAAGCATATCCACATAAGATTCTTCTTTATCTAGCTGATTCAAACTGTTACAAAGCAACAGCTTATAGCCTAATGACGCACAAATATTTTCTATATGAAAAGTCAGCTCTCCGAAAAAAGGGTTGCTTGTAGTTGGAATGATTAATCCAATCAGGTTTGTTCGTTTACTAAATAATGACCGAGCCACATCATTTGGAAAATAATTCAGCTCCTGCATCGCTTTATGAACTTGATCCTTCGTTTCTTGACTGATATAGCCACGATTATTAAGTACGCGAGAAACCGTAGTCGGTGAAACTCCAGCTAATTGTGCAACATCGTTAAGTTTTGGTTTCATTGATTCTCCCTGCCTTCTCTCCATGCCATATCTCCAATTATTTTTTTCATTTTAACATGGTTAAATGTGAAAAAACATGCTTGAGCATTCTTATGGATTATTCTTCAGAATTGTCTCCCTCTAAGAATCTCCTTGGCGACAGAAGAACGAATAGGATGATACGTGAATATATTGTTAGCTGATATCACGTACATCATGCTCTTCATATGTTACAACCTTCTTTATTTCTTCTCTGTCCCTCTTAGTGAATTGGGGTTTCAGAAACTTGAGAAGTATACATCCCGTTCTCATTTAAAAATGTTTTGGATATCTCACTTCAAAGCGAAGTGATCTCTTTGGGGGTGTTGTCGGATGATACATTAGAATTATGCGATAGCATCTCTTTCTTGAAGCCTTGATTTTTTCGAGGGAGGACTCTCCCATGCGGTGGTGTTATTGAGCGACGATGTAGAAATTAAGAAACCCGCTATAATCAAGCTGAGTACCTTATTCCAAAACTCCCCCTAATCGATTCGGTTGTTCATTACAATATAACTTGTGCAATAAAATCTGTACTGAAATCCGAATGACACATGGTGATGATCGTATCCTTGGAATAGACAACGACGATCTCACCAGTGACGAACCCTTCCAGGGAAACCAAAGACGAACACACAGAGGAAGGTGTCTTGTTATTGTGCAATCCGGGCATCTGGCAGGTGAATTGTTGCTTCAAGCTTCAGCAACTGGAGGCTTGCAGGGAGAAACCAGACTACAAATGAACCATGAACTACAAATGACCATTCAATATCATCATGGCCTTATTCCTCCTGTATAGCGAACTGTCCATATGGGTTTAAATGAGAGCCGTATCCATTATACAAAAGAGGTTCCTGACAATGAGCAGGAGCCTCTTTTGTGTTATAACTGTTTGCTTCATCTAACCATGGAAGCAATCGAACAGAATTGCAAGAGTTCAATAAGCAAATAAGAATGATAAAGCTGGTTGACATTATGTATATACATGATTTAATCTTGTATATACAAGATGATGAAAGCGTTATATTAAACATATTTACGTTACTGCATTCGCAAGAAAGGAAGGATCATGGATGGAAGGAACGAATAAGGCCTTAATCCCTCAAGATACAGATTGGTGGCGCAAATCAGTCGTCTATCAGGTCTATCCCAAAAGCTTTAACGACACAACGGGTAAAGGGACCGGTGATATCCGAGGACTGACGCAAAAGCTGGATTATTTGCACAGGCTGGGTGTTGATATTATCTGGCTACAGCCGGTATATGTCTCACCACAGCGTGATAACGGGTATGATGTAGCGGATTATTGCCGGATCAATCCGGAGTATGGAACGATGCAGGATTTCGAAGAATTGAGTCAGGAAATTCAGGCGCGTGGAATGCACTTGATGTTAGATATTGTGGTTAATCATTCTTCGACGGAGCATGTCTGGTTTCAGCAGGCACGGTTTTCCAGGGAGAGTGAGTACAGAGACTATTATATCTGGCGTGATCCAGCACCCGATGGAGGACCTCCCAATAATTGGATTTCCAAGTTTGGTGGACCGGCCTGGCAGTATGACGAGGCAACAGACCAATATTTCCTAACGCTGTTTGACAAAACTCAGGCAGATCTAAACTGGGAGAATCCGAAGGTTCGTCAGGAGGTTGTCAATCTGCTGGAATTCTGGGCTGAAAAGGGAGTCAGTGGCTTTCGGCTGGATGTCATTAATTTGATCTCCAAAGATCATCGCTTCTTAGATGATGATGGAAGCGCTGTTCCTGGGGACGGTCGTAAGTATTATACTGACGGTGCACGTGTACATGAATACATTCAAGAATTGCATGACAAAGTATTTGCTAAATATAACAGCGTCACTGTGGGGGAAATGTCCTCCACGACACTGGAGCACTGCATCCGCTATTCCAATCCAGAGAACGAAGAATTGTCCATGACGTTTAATTTTCATCATCTGAAGGTGGATTATCCCAATGGACAAAAATGGGAATTGAAGCCCTATGATTTTGAGATGCTGAAAAAGCTATTCTCGGACTGGCAGATTGGCATGCAGCAGGGGGGCGGCTGGAGTGCATTGTTTTTGAACAATCATGATCAGCCAAGAGCGATTTCTCGCTTTTTGGATGATGGCGAATACCATGCAGAAAGCGCCAAGCTACTCGCGACCACGCTGCATGGCCTTCAAGGAACGCCGTATATATTTCAAGGTGAAGAGATTGGTATGGCCAATCCGAAGTGGTTAGATATTGAAGAATTCCGGGATGTTGAATCTCTGAATATGTATCGTATTTTACAGGAACAAGGCAAAAGTGCGGAGGAAGCATTAAATATCATTCGAGAGCGCTCCCGTGACAATTCGAGGACACCGATGCAATGGGATAACACTCCCAACGCGGGCTTCACTACAGGTACACCCTGGATCAAGGTGGATGAACGTTATCCACAGATTAACGTTCAGGCACAGTTGGAGGACCCGGACTCTATCTATCATCATTACCAAAAGCTGATTCGTTTGCGCAAGACGGTGCAAGTCATCACGGATGGGGATTATCAACGTCTGGACGATGCTCATCCTCAGGTATATGCCTATCAACGCAGCAATGCACAGGAGACTTTGGTTGTGATCTCTAATTTTAGCGGACAGAATACGCAATTCGCGCTGCCTGATTCATTTTATTCTCAATTCAAAAATCAGGCTTTAGGATCGTCCGAGCTTTTAATTGGCAATACCAAGCATGCTCCAGAGCTGGATCAGGTGATCACTTTGACCCCGTATGCATCTTATATGTGGATCATTCGTTAGCTTTGGTTGAATAGTATAGAAACATACGGTAACACCCCAAGGTACGTTGCTTTTTACAACCGGGGTTGCTGCATTAAAACGAGCAAACGTTAAGGGAGTGGGATAGATGGCGATTGAAAGAGCAAAAGTAGAAGAGATTATTAAAGCTGTTGGCGGAAAAGACAATATAGAGGCCTCTACGCATTGCGTAACCCGTCTGAGGTTTGCCCTCTATGATGATAAGCTGGTTGATACGGATGCCCTTGAGCAAAATGATCTGGTTAAGGGGCAATTTTCTTCACAAGGGCAGTATCAGGTCGTGATTGGCCCGGGCCTGGTGGATAAGGTATATGATGAAATGATTTCAATAACAGGGGGGAGCCGGGCTTCTAAAGACGAGGTTAAAAATACCGCCAGCAAGAAACAAAACCCGATTCAGCGTGCCATCAAGACGCTGGCAGATATTTTTATCCCCATCCTGCCCGCCATCGTGACAGCAGGCTTACTGCTGGGAATAAATAATATTTTGACAGGCAAGGGGATCTTCTTTGAAGGAATGGCCCTGGTTCAGGTCTATCCCCAATGGACCGACTTTGCTGCCATTATTAACACCATTGCCAGCACCGCTTTTGCTTTCCTACCCGCCTTAATCGGCTGGGCAGCCGCTATCCC
>NZ_ASRY01000080.1 GCF_000520815.1 Paenibacillus maysiensis
CTTAAAAAAATTGTCTGATTTACTGTTGACAATCCAATTTAATGCGGACAGAGGGCTGATGTAGTATTAAGTTGTAAGTTTTTCCCCCATATCCCCTCAACCCGCTGGTGCCGGTACAGCCCGGCGGGTTTCTTCTATTCATATGGCTCTTGTTTTCTTCTCTTTTAGCCATTCCAACGGTTCTGGCCAAAGTACGCGTTTGCCACGAGCGCCTCCGATGTCATATACAGGAAAGCCCGGTTCCTCCACCATGTCATAAGCCGCCTGCTTCCGAATTTTCATTCGTCTTGCCATTTCAGGAACCGTGATGATCTCGCCAGAATACTGATTCAATTAACTCAACTCCTTTGTAGCCTCTCTCTCCCAAACTTCTGATAAAATGGGATTGTCCAGATCGCATTTAGAAGAAGAAAGGAAGTGAAAAAGCTGTGAATAAATATGCACTTAAATTGTTAGAAACCGCATATAAGAATTACCGACAGTCAGGTATAGCTCGTGCTGATGTACGCGGAAGCAATGCTGAGGAGATTGCGTACTATTTCAATGCTGCTGAATTCTTAGTTGAACAAGACTTCATTACTCCTCTTTCCAACAACATTGGCTATGACAGCATTGATCTTTTTAACTCTGTCATACGTTATGAGCTTACTGACCTTGGATTACAACATGCATTTTCTAGGTGGGAGAATTAAGCTTCACCGGAAATGAAAGTGTCAAAACACACTCAAGTTGCTGTCTATTCACCACAATATTTTTGAAGTGCTTGCGTAAATCTTCTGGTGTCATTTGTTTAAACTCTTCAAGTAACAGTTCACAGAGGAGTTGGGACTTTTCCTCATCGTTGCTCAACTCCTCCTTGTACTGGGCCGCTAAGAACGTGTCCAAAACTTGGCGAATGTCCACCTACCCCACCTCTTTTCTTGTTGAATATTCACTAGTTACCGTTTCGGTAACTTTTTCAATAAAAAAAAGCGATTCAATTGAAACATCGAATATATCTGCAACTCTTGCGAGTGCCTCTGCCGAAAACTTACCTCTACCTGATTCAAGATAGTAATAACCATTCGCACTTATATAACCAAGGAATCTAGCCATATCTTCAAGTGATAAGCCTTCATTCTTGCGGAGTAGTTTAATCCTACTAAGATCAACTCGCTTCACTTCATCACCCCTTTAATTACCGTATCGGTAACTTATGTATACATATTATATTACCGTATTGGTAATGTCAATACAGTAACGGTAACTTTTTTACCAATATGGCAATTATATTTTCTTTACCAAATTGGTAATGATAAAGTTATATAAACAAATATAATAATAAGGAGCAATTATGCAGACCCTTGGTGATCGTATTAAGTATTTAAGGGAAAAGCGGGCCATTACTCAAAAAGAACTTGCAAAAAAAACCGGACTTACAATTGTTCAACTATCTCGTTATGAAACCAATACTCGAAAACCCGACCCGGAATCGCTGAAATGTTTAGCCGATGCGCTTGAGACTACTTCTGATTATTTAATAGGACGAACTGATATGTACCATTCGAACGACGCTTCAAACGATCACAAAATTCATAATAAAGAGTTTGAGGATACTATTACGTTGATATTAGAAACTGCGAGCAAATGGGGATTATCCCCTACTGATCCAAAATTCAAGGAAGTATTCCTTAAGGTCATTGAGATGGTCGCTCTCGCACGTAGAGAGAATAGAAAATAACGCTTTTTCAAACTCCAAATATTCTTTATTCTCATTGTTAATTTCACTCATAGATGCCACCTCCAGTGTCTAATTTTTTTGTCTTTTTTTTTAACTACTTTATTAATTAGTTAGTTAGAATTTTTTTTCGTCCTCTAATTAACTAATCGATTAGATAATGACAACCTCATAACCAAAAATAACTCTGCGAGGCATGATCATGGCCATAAAACCTGGTCGTTGCCTGCTGAAGCAAAGATTGCGCGAAATACGAAAAGATCAACAATGGCTGAGTGAAGTGACTGGAATTGCGAAGTCTCAAATCTCCGAGTACGCCAATAACAGGCGATTGATGTCCCTGACAACTGCCATGAACATTGCAGCGGCTATTCGCTGTCACATTGACGATCTTTATGAGCGTATCGAATTCAGCAGCACTGAGTGACACTTGTCACTCCGACCGGGTAATAGTTCGCGATATAGCGAACTATTTATGCCGATCTCACCGTGCAGGTTCATATATATCTACATTTGTACGCTCCTCTTACAGGAACGTGAAATGAAACATATATTGTCGAATTGATGGAGATTATGTTGTACATTGCATTACAAAACTAACTGTAGCATGATCAATTGGTCGGAGTCTGTCGAATTTTAGTGCGATCAAGCCAATTTCAAAGGGGCTTAAACCATGTTTAAGGGGGATTGACATACCTACAGTTTTGTGCGGATAGGGACAAAACTACCATCATCAAAATAAACTTTGCTTCCATTGTCGTCAGTTTCGGTATAATCAATCAGGTTCTCGTTTACGACGGTTGAGCGATCATATGATTTGAAGCCATACTTAGCATATGCCTTCGAAATGTCCTTCAATGTCCTCAAACCTATGTAAGAGCCCGTTGAGGTATGATAGGCAGGACAGGACTCCTTACTCCTAGTTGGCTGCCACAAATCAATATAATTCACATCGTATAGCGAAATTTCGACAAAATCCGAGTCACTCCCATCACGATCATGAATCTTTACGCACGTTACTATCATGCTGGCTACTCCTGTTGTTTTTATTTCATGATAGAACAGCATGTAAAAACCTACAAAGTATTACATAATTAAATCCATAATTCGATAATAAATTTAACAAGATAAAATGAGCAAATTCCCAGCCGATGGGGTCATAAAGGATGTAAAGAAAGATGTTCTATTCATTATTAATTGCAGTCAGTTCAGCTTCCTTTGTTCTTTTTCTCCTTTGGGGAATAGTTTCTCTAATCAGACGTACTAAAAAAGCTAGGTGGAGTTTTTTAATCTCTCTTTTGAGTTTAGTAATACTCTTCATAGTTACACCTAGCGATGAGTCTAAACCAGTATCTAAGAGGGACTTATCTCAAGCACAAGATGATGTATCTTCTAAAGTAAGCACTGAAGATGGTGAGAGCACGCCTTCATACAGTGATACTGATAAAAAAACTGCCCTTCAAATTGAAAGCGTCATTTATAAATATCAAAAAGAAATGGACCCTTATGAGCGGCGTGGCGCTGAGGTTTTTGACATGATAAAGGCTGATGAAATCGATGATTCTGCCATTTATAAAGAAATTCAACAAGTCAACGATAAATATAAAGAAACCAAAAAAAACATTAATTCGATAAAAATTCCTGACGGGTTACATAGTGATCTAAAGGACGACTTGGAAAATATCTTGAAAAGTTTAAATGGATACTACACTTCCCGATCTTTAGCATATGGATATCTCTCAAAGTACGTTAAAGAGTCGGATGAAACACACATAGATACAGTGAACCAGCAACTGATGTATGCCAAAGATTTTTCTAGACAGTATAAAATGTATGTAACTATGTTATTTGGAAAAACAGGGTTGCCTGATGACTTAAAAGAGAGAGAATAACAGAATAAATTTCCAAACGCTTGGATTTTAGTTACAATAACGTTTAACCACTCATATAACTCTATAGCCCTTCTGGGCTTTTCTTTTAAAACAAAAACAGAACATATATTCTTAATTCCAATCAGGAGGTTCAACATGAGAGGACACATTGCACAAAAGGGAAAGAAATACTATATTGTCGTGGATATGAAAGATGAGGTAACAGGCAATCGTCGCAGGAAGTGGTTAGCTGGACCAAACGGTGGTTTTGATAGAAAAAGAGATGCTGAACGTGCAATGCCTGACATTCTCAGTGCTTTTAATAAAGGGACCTTTGTAGAACCGACCAAGAAAACTTTCGGTGAAATTATGGAGACCTGGCTCAAAGACAAAAAAACATCCGTTAAACATGGCACTTGGAAGTCTTATGAGTGGCTTGTAAACACGCACATTGTCCCGAATCTAGGTCAAGTTCCAATGACAAAATTAAAACCACAGCATCTTCATGATCTGTATCATAAAACTCTATTATCAAAATTGTCAGTTGGCTCAATTAAAAAAGCTCACGTTTTAATTTTAGACGCTTTGAATCGGGCAGTAATGTGGGGAATAATCACACAAAATGTTGCATCTTTCGTAGATCTCCCCCAAGGAAAAAAGAAAAAATTTGAGGTTTGGAATGAGCATCAATTAAAAACATTCCTCGACGCCGCATCTGAAGATCAATACTTCATGGCCTTCGAGCTCGCTGCCTCTACTGGCATGCGTCAAAGTGAGATACTTGCACTACCCCGAGCAGAGGTAGATTTACAGAGGAAAACGGCTTCGGTTCGACAAGCTTATACCATTTCTGAAATAGGACATGATCTTGATGATACTAAAAACGATAGCAGCGTTCGCTCCATCGCACTGTTTGCAAACACCATAAAGTTTTTAGAAAAACACTTTATCAAACAGGAGCGGGAACAAGCCAATAATAAGCTGTATAATGATTCCGGTTTAGTCATTCAAACGAGTGTAGGAACCCCCCTTGGCCCTCGTAATCTAATGAGACATTACTATCGTATTTTGGACACAATCGTAAAAGAGCATCCTGACTTTCCGCGGATTCGTTTCCATGATCTACGACACACTCATGCAACGCTCCTCCTCAAAGCTGGTATTCACCCCAAAATCGTTCAGGAACGCCTTGGACATTCCTCTATTAATGTAACTCTGGATACCTATTCACATGTGCTACCGAATCTTCAAGAAGCGGTATTAAGAAACATTGGGGATTCAATTACAGGGGAGTCCATGAACACCGAAGAACCCACTTTACTAGACTAAAGGGTAGAAAAATGGTAGAAGATTGTCCAAAACCACAAAAAAGCGCGTCCTCCAAAAAGCTTGGAAGTCGCGCTGTGCTTGAGTTTCATAGGATGCTGGTGAAGGGAATTGAACCCCCGGCCTACGCATTACGAGTGCGTTGCTCTACCCCTGAGCTACACCAGCAGGTCAGTATAGACTGACAACAAAAACTATTATACTCTTACTTACATAAAAATCAATCACTTACATCAACTTTTTCAACTAGGATTTGGATTTAGTTCGGTAACATTTCCTGTCGCGGTGCCAGATAGCTTATCTGCGACGGAACGGAGCTTTTGGCGGCTGGAGGAAGGCTTGTCGCGGCGGTCGTCGATTTTGACCGAGGTGGAGACACGCTTTGCTCCTGATAGGAATGGCGCTTCGTGCAGCGCAGCAATGGCGGTGAAAACATCGTCCAACGAACCTTCAATAATCGTACTCATGGAGGTAAGCTCGTAAGTAATTCCTTTTTGCGTCTTTAACACTTTCTGCATCTGTGCAACATAGTCGCTCAGGCTGGTACTGCCCGTTCCAATCGGGATTACGGTTACTTCTGCAATAGCCATCGCCAAGTTCCTCCTTTAATTTAAAATCGTCACTTCTTTAAAAATCTAAAACCTCAGTCCGATAGAGCGAGCAACCTTATTTCACAAAAAAAGTTCATATGTATACTGCTTGTTTCTTCAAAAGCCTTCCTTACACTCCATTGTACCGTTCGCACGACCTCAATTCAAATACAACCCGCGGCTTCTTTGCATTTTTCGCGTTTCCATTCCTTTTCCTTTACGTATGGCTTCAATTGTTGCTATAATACTCCTTGCGCTTATTTGAAATTTTAGGTTTCTCAACACAACATGTTGGGTTAAATATTTATAAGACGTCTAAATGTAGTGATGTAGCCGATAAATTGTACGGGAACCATCTTTCCCCCCTTCATTGGCAAGCGCATCGCTATTTCTATGTTATTAGATTACATACAGCCCCAAAATGCTGTCTGAACCAAGCAAGTAACCTGGCATTTTCAGCGTCGTTTTTCATTTTCACTGTCATTTATTTTCAAGTTTATCTCCCAAGTCAGGAAAGCGAGGAATTAATCCCATGCCACAACTCGTAACGAAACCAAACAACCGCCAGTTGGCTTTTGATGAAATACGTATTTCCGTTTATGCCGACCGTGTACTGAGCGGGCTGGACAAGCTGGATAAAGATCGTCTCATTCGCGGTGTAACCAGTAAGCTGCGCCGGGACGAAGTCACGGGCGACGAAATCAGCAACGCGTTTGCGATGGCTGCGCTTGAATTGGTCAGCAAGGAAGAACCGGACTGGAAATTCGCCGCTTCTCGTGCTTTACTCACCTCCTTATATAAAAAAGCGGCCACTCACCGCCGTTACAAATCCTATGCGGACGAGCCTTACGGCGCTTTTTATCCGCTGATTACCGATTTGGTCCAAAAAGGAATTTACCGTCAAGAGCTGCTTGATTACTACACCAAGGAGCAAATTGACGAGCTGGGTGCATCCATTTTGCCGAAAAATGATCTGCTGTTCGATTACATCGGGCTGTTGACGCTGTCTGAGCGCTATTTGGCAAACGATTTTGACGGACGCGTGATGGAGCTGCCACAGGAACGCTACATGATCATCGCGATGTACCTGATGCACAAGGAGCCTGCCGACAAGCGGATGGAGTTGGTGAAGGAAGCATACTGGGCGATGAGCAACATGTACATGACAGCGGCTACGCCAACCA
The DNA here is from genome assembly GCF_000520815.1 of Paenibacillus maysiensis. Taxonomy (GTDB): domain Bacteria; phylum Bacillota; class Bacilli; order Paenibacillales; family Paenibacillaceae; genus Paenibacillus; species Paenibacillus maysiensis. The sequence goes on from NZ_ASRY01000080.1 coordinate 6,689, forward strand.
TGTCCAATGCCGGGAAAAAGGTCGCCGGACAGCTCTCCAGCTGCTTTATTGACACGGTGGACGATTCGCTCGAAGGCATTTTCGATTCCAACACCGATGTAGCCCGTCTCAGCAAAATGGGCGGCGGCATCGGCGTATACCTCGGTAAAGTACGGGCGCGCGGCTCCGACATCCGTGGACACAAAAATACAAGCTCCGGCGTGATCCCGTGGATTCGCCAGCTAAACAATACAGCGGTCAGCGTTGACCAACTGGGTACACGTAAAGGCGCAATTGCCGTCTATCTGGACGTGTTCCACAAAGACATTCTCGCGTTCCTCGACCTGAAGCTGAACAACGGTGACGAGCGGATGCGTGCGCATGACGTGTTCCACGGCGTATGTCTGCCTGATCTGTTCATGGAGCGGGTCGAAGCACGTGGCGAATGGAATCTGTTCTGCCCGCATGAAGTGAAGAAGGTCATGGGCTGGAAGGATGACAACGGCCGTCCACTAGGGCTGGAGGATTTTTACGATGAAGCCTTTGGTACAGGCTCCTTCCGCGAGAAGTATGAGGAAGCATCACAGCATCCGATCCTTTCTCGCATTACGGTGCCTGCCATCGACATTATGAAGCGCTTGATGAAATCGCAGTTGGAGACAGGTACGCCGTACATGTTCTACCGCGATACAGTAAACCGTGCGAACCCGAACCGCGCCCACGGTATGGTATATTCCTCCAACCTGTGCACGGAAATTATGCAAAACCAATCGGCGACCGTGGTGGAAAAAGAAGAGTTAGTCACCAAGGACGGACAAACACGCATTGTCATTTCCAAAATTCCTGGCGACTTTGTTGTATGCAACCTGAACTCCATCCATCTGGCTCGCGCCGTTCCGGCAGGTGTGCTGGATCGTCTCGTACCGATTCAGGTACGTATGCTGGATAACGTTATTGATATCAACAACATTGAGGTGCTGCAGGCACAATATACGAACAGTCAATATCGCGCAGTCGGTCTGGGTACGTTCGGACTCCATCATCTGCTCGCACTCGAGGGTATCCGTTGGGAATCCGATGAAGCGGTAACCTATAACGATCATTTGTACGAAAAAATTAACTATCTGGCTGTAAAATCGAGCATGGAGCTGGCGAAGGAAAAAGGCCGTTATGCCAAATTTGAAGGCTCTGACTGGTCTACCGGGCATTATTTCACATCGCGTGGCTATACGGACGGTACCCGTGAAGGCAAATTTGTCACCACGTCCGAGTGGAGTGAGCTTGCCGAAGAAGTCAAACAAAACGGTGTCCGCAACGCATGGCTGTTCGCCATCGCGCCTAACGGTTCCACGTCCATCATCGCAGGCTCTACCGCTAGCATTGATCCATTGTATGAGCTGCTTTCCTATGAAGAGAAAACAACCTACAAGATCGCTAACCCTGCACCGGACTTGAACGAAAAAACCATCTGGTACTACAAAACGGCTTTCCTGCTGGATCAGCATGCTTCGATCAACATGGCTTCTGCCCGTCAGCGTCATATTGATCAAGGCCAAAGCTTTAACCTGTATGTGCGCCCGGATATCAAAGCTACTGAATTTCTGGAACTGCACATCCATGCCTGGAAATCAGGTATGAAATCAACCTATTATGTACGCAGTCGCGCACTGACGATTGAAGAATGCGATAGCTGTGCATCCTAAAATAAAAGGAGAGAATCTCCCATGCAGTTACAAAAGATTTTTAACACGGAAGCACCTAACCGCTCTACCCGCATTATTGAAGGCGAAAACTCCGGCATTCTGAACTGGAACGATATTCGGATGCCGCATATGTACAAGCTGTATAAGGTGCTGCTGCTGAACCACTGGATTCCAGACGAAATCCCGATGTCCAAGGACGCATCCCAATTTCCTACGCTGGATGCCGAAGAACAGCGCACATTCAAAATCAACATCGGCCTGCTGGCCGTGCTGGATTCCATGCAAACGATGTTTGTCGGGGATGTAAAACGCTACTTTACCGATTCTTCACTGGAAGCTGTGTCGGCCATTATCGGTCAACAGGAAGTCGTGCATAATCAATCCTACTCCTACGTATTGTCCTCTCTGGTATCGGATCAGGAGCAGAAGGAAATTTTTGAATACTGGAAAAATGATCCTGTACTGCTGGAGCGCAACACGTTCATCTCAGACATTTATCAGGAGTTCCGTGATGAGCAGAACCCGCAAACCTTTTTCCAGGCGATGGTAGCCGATTTGATTCTGGAAGGTATTTTCTTTTACAGTACGTTCGCTTTCTTCTATAACTTGGCCCGTGACCAGAAGATGATGGCAACCAGCCAAATGATCTCGTATATCCAGCGGGATGAAAATCAGCATTGCTACTTTTTTGCCGAAGTGTTCAAGCAATTGTTGTCTGATTTCCCTGAGCTGGACACGAAAGAAAATACGGATTATGTATACCGCATGATCGACCGTGCGGTCGAGCTGGAAACAAACTGGGCGCATTACACGCTCAAAGAGGTTCGCGGCATTGACCTGAACGAACTGGGCGATTATATCAAGTATATGGCGAACATGCGCCTGAGACTGCTCGGTATGGACAAAGCCTACGAAGGCGTAGACGTAAATTGTATGCCTTGGATCAAGCCGTTCTCGGACGAAGCGCTGAACGCGACCAAAACTGATTTCTTTGAAGCAAAATCGCGCAATTACGGCAAGGTCGGAGACGACAACGGATTTGACGATTTGTAATTAACCAGATACAGCCTTAACTCGGTATTTACCGGGCTGGATCTTTTAATTAATTCCCTATACTCACCCGATTACACAAAACAGCCTAACGACGTATATACATCGTTAGGCTGTTTTGTGTTTCTATAGAATCCAGCAACTGATTGCGAAAAGCATAGGAAATCTTGGAAAAGTGCCCTATGGATTCAATGGAATAATCCTTACAATTAATAGTAAAGACAATGCATAATCACGTTTGCAATACATTGAGCGGCTACACTTTGAAGGGGTGCTTGAACATGATGAATTTGGCAAAACGCAACTATTGGTCTCTTAGTATTTTTAACTTCGCTTATCTGTTTACATGGTCTGCGGCCATGTCTTTTTTTGTCATTTGGCTGGGGCAAAGCCTGGGGATTTCAGAAACCTACACGGGGTTTCTATACGCGGCTAATTCAATCGTCGCCTTGGTCATGCAGCCCCTGTTCGGTTACTTATCCGACAAGCTGGGCTTGAGAAAACATCTGCTGTACATACTCTTTACGATCCTTTTGCTCGTCGGACCCTTTTTTATCTATGTGTACGGTCCATTGCTTCAAACGCAGTTCGTCATTGGTGCCATTGTCGGTGCGCTATTTATCGGCCTGGTGTTTAATGCAGGTAACGGTGTCGTCGATTCGTATATGGACAAAGTTTCGCGCAAATACGGCTTTGAATACGGACGAGTTCGTATGTGGGGTTCACTCGGGTGGGCGGCGGCTACTTTTGTTGCAGGACGGGTCATCAATATCAATGTAAATCTGACCTTCTGGATTGCCTCCGTATCCGCCGTTGTTGCTATGATCTGTATCTTCCTGACCAAAGTCGAAATTTCCGGACAGGAGCAGCAGAAAACAGAATCGTTGAAGCTAATGGATGTGCTGCATCTCGTACGTACCACAAAGTTCTGGTTTCTTATGCTATTTATGGTGGGTGTAACCCAAATCTACGAGGTATATGACCAGCAGTTTGCCACATATTTCGTATCGCAGTTCAGTTCCAAAGCGGAAGGAAATCAATTCCTTGGCGATTTGAGCGCTGTGCAGGTTTTCCTGGAATTTGTGTTCCTGTTTGTTACTCCTTGGTTTGTGAACAAAACGACCGCCAAATGGGCATTGATTATTGCCGGGGCGATTATGTCGTTGCGTATTATCGGTTCTTCGCTGCCATTCGGCGCCATATGGGTGGCTGCGATGAAGATGATTCACTCCCTGGAGAAACCGCTTATTCTGGTGGCCATCTTCAAGTACATTACCGTTAACTTTGACCAGCGGTTATCCTCCACCATGTACCTGCTGTATTTGTTTATGGGCTCCTTGGTGGTTTCCGTTTTCTCGCCAATTGTCGGACATATGTATGAAGTTATGAATTTCCCAATTACTTATGTAATTCTGGGTTCCATTGCAGGTCTGTTCACCATCATTTCCTGCTTTACGCTGACAGCAGACAAGAAGAATGGGGAGCGGTATTTGGAGGAACGTCGCAAGCAGGACCTGAAAAGAGCAGTTAAAAAAGCTGAAACAGTTCATTCGTAATCTAATGGTGACATCGACCTCCAAATCATAAGGTTTGTCCGCAAGGCTGCATTTGCTGAAAAATATACTGGAGCAAGTAGCCGATGTCTCTATGAGCCACACGGATCAGACAGCCGGAATGGCGGAAGATGTATCGGCAAGCCGGCAAGCGCCCAAAAGCAGACCATTGCGGTAAAAGAATTATCCGAAGTATCACGTAATCTGACCTATTCCGGGTGAAGACCAACGAACAATAGATATTTATTTAATCACTACCTATTTTTAAAAGGGAATGAACCTAACGCCGTTTGTGGCAAGGTCATCCCCTTTTTTTAGTTTCAGCCGAATCTTCGAGATACAATTTTAAAATAGTCGCATGCCCCGAAGCTGAGAAGTTCACCTTCGTGAGCGTGGCGCATACATATAACCTAGAACCGTGTAATCCAGTCCATAGCTCCACACTGTACCAACGCAGCTCACGACGGAGGCATCAATGCTGTTTTTACTTGTTTTGTATAGGAAGGATAGCCGCCCGTATGCTGGAGCATTTCGATTTCACGCAAAATACGCGGCAAGTCAGCGACCGAGTTCATGACGATGTGGGCTCCTGCCCTTTTTAATCCGTATACGTTCTGTCTGCGCCGTTCCTCAGCCACTCTGTCGTCGGATTCACGGTTAGTTGCCTGCGGCGCGGTCAGCGCACCTTCGCTATGATTCAGCACACCTATTGTCCACACACCAGCATTCCTGCCCTCTTGCATATCTGCCGCCGTATCTCCTACTTTTACAATATCGCTAAGCGGAAAAACCTGTAAGCGGTGCGCAATCTCATAGATCATCCATGGATAAGGACGCCCTTGTGAAACTTCACAGGGAGCTACTGTGCAATCCAGTGCATATGGGGACTGTGCAGGCGTAAAAGCGTTGCCCAGCATCTCCATCGGGCAAGATGCGGTGGCGCCTGACTGAATCCGCCGATCCTGCAACTCATTCAGCGCTTTATCCATACCGAAAGTGGGTTCAGCTCCCTGAATCAAGGAACGAAGAACAGGGACAAGCTCAAGGTAAATATGCTCAATATCCGCCCTCCCGGGGTGCGTACCGAAGCAATCCAGCCATTTTTTCCGAACCTCTGAAAGTGCCAGCACATTCGCAATATGATCACGGATCGATAATCCTCGCCCATGAGATGCCTGTTCTTCGGTTACCTGTACACCCTTCCATCTGAAAATATCGCGTATTCCCTGGATTAAGCCCCGTCCTCCGGGGTCCAACAATGTACTTTCGAGATTAAAAATAACCGCTTGTATCATGCAATCCCCGCCTCTCCGTAACGCGGCTATCCGCTGTCATTATTTCTTAGGACCATGATACACAGCTAACGTAAACTGAAATGCCGTAAAGCGTCAGCGGAGTGTAATTGAAAATAAATTCCTTGATTGGTTGTGGATTACTGATCGTGATGAAGTGTACTAAGGAGGAATCGCAACATGAGACATCCATGGAATGAATATAATCCCAAGATGCCTTGGCGAATGGAGCTAGGTTGTTATGCGCTGAACAAACTGGCTTGCGGAGGACTGGTGTTCGGCCTGTTATGGGTCTATTGCTATATAGCAGAGTCAATTACGGGGATTCCTGTAACCATCGCAAGTAATAGCGGTGAGCTGACTGCGCAGCTATGGGCATATGGTTTTGCCCTACCGGCCGCTCTTGTCGCCGATGCGCTGCACGATCTCTTGCCCTGGCTGCGAAAGCCGGAGCGGCTCACCCTGTACCTTGCCGCAGGATTCAGTATCTTCCTCCTGCTCGGTTCTTTTATATCGCTTGAAGGAACGGGCGTCTCATGGAGTAACGGCATCGCGGGTACAGGGATCACATTACTATATTACCGGGGAAGGCATTATGCAGGAAGACCCTGGCTGAGCCGTGAATTTGGGGTACAGATCATCTTGGCCTTCCTCCTTCCCTTACTATTATGGACTATAGGGCTTCAATAATGTCACCCGCAATGACCGAGACGGCATGCAGGCGATGACGCGCTGCTGTTTCTCCAGCCGAACCATGCAGGTATACTCCAAAGGCTGCTGCCTGCGAAGCACTCAAGCCCTGCGCCAGCAAGCCTGCAATGATGCCTGTCAGCACATCACCTGCACCGCCTGTCGCCATCCCGGCGTGGCCTGTCGTGTTGACATAGGCCGTTCCGTCCGGGCACGCAATGACGGTACGCGCTCCCTTGAGCACCAGCGTCACCCCGCGTATTTGGGCGTACTGCCGGGCATGGGCGATGCGGTCACGCTGCACCTCGGCCGTCGATATGCCCAGCAGACGGGCCATCTCGCCGGGGTGTGGCGTCAGTACAACCGCCGCGCTTCTCGGCTTCCAGGCATCAAGCTCTGGCCCCGCCGCAGCGAGGATGTTCAGAGCGTCCGCATCAAGTAC
>NZ_ASRY01000081.1 GCF_000520815.1 Paenibacillus maysiensis
TTACAATGACAAACGCGCCGTTTTCCTTCGCCTGGTGAAAATAAGGCATTAACGTCGGCTGGCATTCAGCGATATTCGTACCTGCGAGCACAATACAACGAGCTAACGGAATATCAGCCAGCCTGCAGGTCAGTCCGCGGTCAACGCCAAACACCTTGCTGCCTGCGGATGCCGCTGCCGACATGCAGAAGCGCCCGTTATAATCGATATAACGCGTACCTACAGCCACTCTGGCAAATTTACCGAGTAAATAAGCCGTTTCATTGGATAGCGAACCTCCGCCGTACATGCCGATTGCATCGGGACCCTGCGTGGACAGTAGCGAAGAGAAACTGCTAGCTACAGTATCCATCGCCTCTTCCCACGTGACCGGAACAAGTCTGCCCGCTTTGCGCATGAGGGGCTGTACCAGCCTTTCTGCATGAGTTGCATGCTGATGCGCATTCATTCCCTTGATGCACAGCCTCCCCTGCGAGGCTGCGTTAGGTTTCCCTTCCGCCTTATACACTGTCCGGATGATACCCGCGAGTGTCTCTGTACCCGTGCTGACGGTCATCTTACATTGCACGCTGCAAAACGGGCACTGTGTATCCATCACTGCCGGTACGTGTAGCCCAGCTTCCGGTTTGCCTTCTCCTGACTGACACATAAAGTCTCCCCTCTCCATTCTTCACAACTTTATTGTCTGCACACGCACGAATCGCTACAATTCCTGCTTAACCAGTTACCCTATCCGCATTGTAGTCGCGCAGGCTATCCGCCATGTCCGCCAGTCCACTTCGAAGAGCTGCGTCGAGTACGCTTTCCCGCAGCACCAAAACGTCAGTCCGTTCAATCCACTCCCACATTTTTTCCCCATATCGTGCGTTATGCCGATATATTTGCAAGCAAGCAGTAGCCATTAAGACCGCTTCTTCCAGGTCCTCCTCCACTCCAAGCAGCCGTCCCTGGCGAACCGGATGCTCCGCATGACCACCAGCATAAACCTCCCAGCCTGCTGGCGATCGGGATAGCCCCATATCGTGGACAAGCACACCTTCAGGATATTCCGGTCCCGGGCAAACTGCGACTGCAATCGGCGACGGCAACGCGCGGCTTCCCCAGACAGCCGACAACCGTTCTCTCATCCAGGCTACTTCTACAAAGGCCTCGCCGCGCATCAGGATTGGTTCAGAAAGTGTCTGCTTCTCGGCATTCAGGTCCATAAAACGCAGACCCGCAGAGGCTGGTTCTCCGCCGTGCTGTGCGGCGGACTGGAACACAACACCTGCGACTAATTGGTTTGACACAGATCTGTCCCGCAACCCGAGAGATTCCAAATAATAAAGTACAGCCGGACGGCATAATTCACACCCCTGCTGTCTGGTCCAGCCGAGACGGGACACGACTTCCGCCGGAGTCCGACAGACTGCGGCCGCCATAGCTGTCTTAAGCGAATCATGATCGTAATGCGTACATCCGCACACAGGAACAACTTCTTGGGCGGTTGGAGTAACTACAACTCCGGAAACTGTTGATCGGGACAAACCACTTTTGACCAGTGCAGCCACCAGCGGTCGACAGCCACCACAGGAACCGGATGCTTTTGTCCGGCTCTTCACCTCTTCCACGGTCTTTAGCTTATCTGTAGTGATCGCTCGCAAAATAGCCCCCTTGCTCACGCCGTTGCACGCACATACCGTCTCTTCTTCCGGTAGCGCGGCGGCCGCTTCCTCCGCTCTGCTCACACCTCTATCTTGTGAAGTAAGCTCTGCAGCCGGTGCGCCGCGCCGTACCATTCCAAGCAACGAGGTACTTTCCGCCGTATCTCCGAACAAAATAGCGCCGGTGACAGCGTCATTACGCATCATCACTTTTTTGTAAATCCCCCGCATACCGTCATATTCCATCACCGCTGTCTCGTTTCCCTCTTCGCGAATGTCTCCTGCGGAAAACACATGAATCCCCGCAACCTTAAGCTGCGCATACGGGACCGACCCTTCATAGGGAGCCGTTTCACGGCCACAAATGACTTTTGCCAACACTTTGCCCTGCTCATATATCGGCGCCACCAGTCCATATGAAATTCCGCGGTGCTCAGCACATTCGCCAACTGCGTAAATACCGGGAATACTTGTGCGCATATAATCATCCACGACAATGGCACGGTTGACTGTCAGACCGCTGTTCTGAGCTAATTCGATATTCGGTCGGATACCAACCGCCAGCACAACCAAATCCGTTTCCAGCCTGTTCCCGTCCGCAAACATCAATCCTTGCGCTCTGTTTCGGCCTATGATGTTGACCGTTTCCTTCGCCAAATGAAATCTCATGCCCTGTTGCTCCAGCTTCCGCTGCAGAAGCACAGCCGCCGTCCGGTCAAGCTGACGGTTCATAAGATAATGGGCATTATGAACAACCTCAGTTTCCATCCCTAGATTCAGCAGGCCTTGGGCGGCCTCAAGCCCCAACAGCCCCCCTCCGATAACCGTGGCCTTGCGGTATGTTTTGGCATATCTCGCCATGGTTTCACAATCATTCACATCACGAAAAGCGATTACTCCCTGTTTCCGGGCTCCGGGAATGAGAGGCATGAAAGGCAATGAGCCAGTTGCCAGAATGAGTATGTCATAAGGCTTTTTCATGCCGGATTCCGTTTCCACCATCCCGGCTGCAACATCAATGCGACAGACGCGTTCACCGGCGTACAGCTTTACCCCGTTCTCTTCATACCAGTCCCAGTTATGGGTAATAATATGTTTGAATGAACTTTCACCCTGTAGCATTTTGGACAGGAGCACTCGGTTGTACCCGGGATGTGGCTCTGCACCAAATATCGTGATTTGGAACCGCTCTGGCTCCAGATTGAGTATTTCCTCCACACATTTGATACCTGCCATACCGTTGCCGATGACGACCAGTCTTTTCATCATATTAAACCAGCCCCATTCTCCGAATAAAATAAGACAGAAAAAGCCCTTCTCCATTCATAGGAAAAGGGCACCATTGCCACAAATGTCGGCACACCGTTGTGCCGATATGTACCTAAGATTAATGAATTGTGAATGTCATGTCAATATTCAATACATATAATCTGCATTTTTGTCTTTTTTTATTTTTTATGTTATGTATATTGACATTTGTCGCATTGTTTTTTATAATCTGGATTAAAATCACTCGAACGTGATCGTATCAAGCTGACGCACAATGTGGTGTGTCAGTTACGGCAATGAAGCCGCAAATCGTCCCCAGACACCAGGCAGGGGAGATTCGCGGCTTTTTCACGTTCAAATTACATTTTGCGGACAAAGAACAAAAATAGGAACAGGAGAGATGGAGAATGAACAAAAAAAGTTTCTGGCAAAGCGGGCACAAGCCCACCCTATTTGGCTCCTTTCTGTATTTTGATATCAGTTTTATGATATGGGGAATGATCGGACCACTGGCCGTTGTAATTGCTAATGACTATCCAATGGACCCTGTACAAAAAGCCAACCTTGTCGCTCTGCCGGTACTCGGCGGTTCCCTGCTACGACTCGTACTCGGCTTCATGTCGGATTATATCGGTCCAAAGCTCACCGGGCAGATCGGCATGCTTGTCACGATAATCCCTCTCCTGCTAGGCTGGCTGTGGGTTGATTCGCTGGAGCATTTGTACGTTGTCGCTCTGCTCCTGGGTGTGGCCGGAGCATCATTTGCAGCTGCGCTGCCGTTAGCTGGTCAATGGTACCCCAAAGAGCATCAAGGCTTAGCTATGGGAATTGCCGGTGCCGGTAACAGCGGAACTGTCCTTGCGACTTTGTTTGCCAACCGCATCGCCCAACATTTTGGCAGTTGGGAGGCCGTTTTCGGATTGGCCATCATCCCAATCTTAATCGTCTTCGTTCTGTTCAGTATTTTTGCCCGCAACAGCCCTCACCGCCCAGCACCAAAAAGTCTGTCGCAATATGCTTCGGTGCTCAAACAGGGGGATGCCTGGGTGTTCTGTGCCTTTTACTGCGTGACGTTCGGCGGATTCGTTGGCCTTTCTAATTATTTGACCATTTTCTTCAATACCCAATATGGCCTCTCCGCGGTACAGGCCGCCGATTTTGCGACCGTTTGTGTGATCGCTGGAAGCTTCTTTCGTCCTGTAGGCGGCTTTTTGTCCGACCGGATTGGTGGTTCACGCATGTTAATGTACTTGTATGCCGGAGCCGGGATTATGCTCGCCGGCATTGCGTTTTTACCGCCACTTCCCGTGGTAGTCGTGCTGCTGTTCGTAGGCATGATGTGCCTTGGCGCTGGCAACGGCTCCGTATTCCAGCTCGTGCCGCAGCGGTTCGGGAACGAAATCGGACTCATGACCGGCATCGTCGGCGCTGCTGGTGGCATAGGCGGATACTTACTTCCCCTTATCCTGGGTCATCTGTACAAATCAACGGGTTCGTATATGCCAGGCTTCATCTGTCTGAGCCTGATCACGTTCTGTGCCTTTACCCTCGTCATCATAATGCAATTGAAATGGCGTAACAGCTGGATGCGACGCTCTGCAACAGTTACCGATGAAGCCGTCAATCGCATCGGAGAATTAAATGTCTGATGTTCATATTAAAGATAAAGCTGCGAAGCATTAAATTTTGACCCTCAACCATCCCTATAGCCAAAAAATAGCTTAACTTCGTTTATATAAGATGAAGTTTAAGCTATTTTTTATGCATACTTAGTCGGGCCTTAAAGACCTATGATAAATGCCACATTTAATCAAGATTTACTGAAAATATTATGAAATATAAATGAAAATTAAATAAAATTTTCATTTGAAAAACATTGAAAAACGCTTACATTTTCATAATTTTTCTTATGTAAACACTTATATAACCATTTTTCACACAACATACTTGTTCACTTGGTTTAAAATAAGGCGTATACTTGTTCACGAATTGTTCAAGGATTAACTAAATGTAATTTTTTAGAAAGAGGGAATTGAAAATGCGTGCTTTTCATTTTACGGAAGACGGATCTATCGAAACCAAATTAACCGGAAAGGATCTACTTGCCAACCCACTGCTGAATAAAGGAGTGGCCTTTACTCTGGAAGAACGGCAGCAGCTTGGACTTGAAGGTCTCCTTCCTCCTACGATATTAACTATTGAGGAGCAGGTTCAACGGGTTTACGAGCAATTTCAGAGCCAACCGGATAATTTGCGTAAAAATGTTGCGTTAAATGATCTTTTTAATCGGAACACGGTCCTTTATTATCGTTTGCTCTCTGAGCACCTGAGCGAAATGCTTCCGATTGTTTATACACCCACAGTCGGTCAGGCTATACAGGAATACAGTCATGAATATCACAAGCCCGGCGGTATGTATTTATCTATTGATAATCTTGCGGGCATTGAAGAGGCTTTTAAGAATTTGAACCTAGACCCTGAAGATATCGACCTGATCGTAGCCACAGATTCCGAGAGTATTTTGGGAATCGGAGACTGGGGAGTCGGAGGTATTAATATCTCTATCGGTAAGCTTGCTGTGTATACGGCTGCTGCTGGTATCGATCCTAGCCGGGTGCTGGCAGTTGTGCTTGATGCAGGTACAAACAACGAGAAACTGCTGGAAGATCCTTTATACATAGGGAATCGTCATAAACGTGTACGTGGAGAACAATATGATCAATTTATTGACACTTATGTTCAAGCTGCACTTTCTTTTTTCCCGAATGCGCTGCTACACTGGGAAGATCTGGGTAATGTCAATGCTCGGAACATTATCAATAAATACGGAAGCAGTATCTTGACATTTAATGATGATATTCAAGGTACTGGAGCGATTACGCTTGCAGGTGTGATGTCCGGTGTTCAATTGTCCGGAATCCCACTGAGCAAGCATCGGATTTTAGTCTTTGGTCCAGGAGCTGCCGGGATCGGCAATGCAGACCAAATTAGTGCAGCCATGATGCTGGAAGGACTATCAGAAGCCGAAGCAAGACGTAACTTCTGGGCTTATGATTACCGTGGCCTGCTTACCAATGAAACGGAAGGACTTTTTCCATTCCAGGTCCCTTATGTACGTGATGCTGCAGAATGCCGTGACTGGGAACATGCTGAAGATGGCAAAATCCCTCTGCTTGAAGTCATTCGCCGTGTGAAACCGACTATTATGATCGGAACTTCCGGTGTTACTGGGGCATTTAGTGAGGAAATTGTTAAAGAGATGGCCAAGCATACAGAACGTCCTATTATTATGCCTATGTCCAATCCGACTCCACTGGCCGAAGCAACTCCGCAAGACTTAATCCATTGGACCGAAGGAAAAGCGCTCATTGCAACAGGAAGTCCTTTTGAGCCGGTAATCTATAACAATATTAAGTTTGAAATTGGGCAATCCAATAATGCTTTCGTGTTCCCGGGTCTTGGTCTTGGCGCAATCGTGGTAAAATCCAAAATTATAACAGATAGCATGTTTGCAGCTGCTGCCCATGCAGTAGCTCAAATGGTTGATTTGTCACAGCCTGGTGCTTCACTGCTGCCGAAAATCAGCGAGCTGCGTGAAGTGTCTGTAGCTGTAGCTGTAGCTGTTGCAGAGGCTGCGGTTCAGGATGGCGTAGCACGTCACCAGCCCGATGATATCCGCCAAGCGGTTCGTGATGCAATGTGGGACTGCAAGTATAGACCGATCAAACAGAATGGCAAAGAAACTGTCCTGATTTAAGATTAGCGAACAACGTCAGGTTGTATTTGCATACAAGCAAAGTAATTATTGATTACCCGATGTCCACCAGCCATTTGGTGGACATCTTCATTGGAGGCGACATTATGGCTACGGGTCATATTTTTATCATATTAATTCCTATTTTCTTTGTCATTTTAATTGGTTATTTTGCAGGGTTATTCAAAGCATTTAATCCTGCTTCTTCCAAAGGACTTAATACACTGGTAACCAAATTTGCGTTACCTGCACACTTATTTATTGGTATTACGACGACACCAAGGGAAACATTGATTCAAAAATGGCCTTTTCTGGTCGCCCTGCTTCTTGGGGTTATCGGCTTTTATATCGTCTTGCTCGTAGGATATCGCTTAATCGCCAAAAAAGCTCTGACCGAATCCTCCATGTTCGCTTTGAATTCAACTCAGCCTTCTTTTGCGTTTATGGGAATCCCGGTTCTGGGCAGCTTGTTCGGGAGCGCGGCTGTCGCCATCCCGATTGCGATCACCGGCATCGTCGTTAATGCGATTCTTGATCCACTTGCAAGTATTTTAGGAACGGTCGGTCAGCGCAAAACAACAGAAGCGGATGCTAAAGGCAACTTGTTTAAAGCCACCCTGAAATCAGTCCTTCACGGACTAAGCGAGCCACTTGCCTGCGTACCGCTGATCGGTGTCGTACTTACCCTATGCGGATTTCAAGCTCCGAAACTACTACAATCCATGTTTGATCAACTTGGCAATATCACTTCAGGTACAGCCCTGTTTGCCATCGGGGTAACCATCGGTATCAAAAAGATTACGTTCAGTCCAAAAGCACTTAGCATTGCTGTACTGAAAGCCATCGTCATGCCTATCGTCATGCTAGGTATCGCTGTACTCATAGGACTGTCCCATGAAGATGTAACCAAAGCTGTACTGCTTGTTGCATTTCCCGGTTCGGCGGTTGCCGCTATGATTGCTACCCGTTATGAAACGCTGGAAACGGAAGCCGCATCTGCTTTTGTCATTAGCTCCGTATTGTCGCTTATTTCACTCCCCCTGCTCATTTCACTTCTTATATAAGTGAAAGGAATTTTAGAATCCTCGATGTGATGCAGACATATGCATGATCTTAGGGTGCTCGTTTGTTCTCTAATATCTTATTTTTTAAATTATTATCCAAATAATAAAATAATATAGTCATGCCGACAAGCGGTGGTTTCATAACGTTATTTCGTTGTAAGCCACCGCTTGTTATTCTGTAGCCTCCCATTTTCTTTTCTCCTCCAAATCCTATTTTTCCCATATGAAAGTAACAAGAATCTTTGTCGGTTTTTGTCACTAATATGCAACCGATATTCTCCAAATTCAATAAATACCTAACAATTAGAAAGCAAATTGACGAAATACATAAGGGATAGGTTGTATATTAAAAATATATTTTAACTTAAAGGAGAAGAAACACGTGAAAAACTTGAAGTGGAGCACTATGTCCTTTTTTGGTAAAAATCTATTGATTTCATTCATTAACATCGTATTGATCGGTGCGATTCTCATCACATCCAGCTACATACTTCAAAAGAATATTCTCACCACACAGCTGCAAGACCAGGTTAAGGTGTTAACCAAAAAATGGGCACAAGATGTCGATAAAACACAAGTACAACAAGCCTTGACCGAAAAAGATTATAATGGCTCTGTTCAGCAAGATCTACGCAAATTTCTCGACTCCATTCACACGTTTTATCCTAACGTTGCCCAAGCTTACATATTTGGTACAGAGTTGAAAAAAGGAGACCAAACCTCCATTATTGGCGTTCCCACAAATCTAGTTCAACCATTCCAAGATTCCAAAATGAACATAGGGGATATGTATCCTCTTCCTACTGCAAACGTAAATGCCGTAAATGAAATGCTAAAAACGAAAGAATCGGCGTTGAGCAGCTTTTACACCGACGATTATGGCACATGGACTACCATTGTTTATCCAATTACAGATGTAAGCGGTAAAATTACGAGCGCCATCTACTTTGACGTAGACGCAAGCTCGGTACCTGCCGGACTTCATAAACTGCTTTTATACGGTGTATCCCTGCTCATTCTGTTCCTTGCTGTTTTCTTAACCATTCAATATTTGCTGGTAAAACGTACCCTTTCCCCGATTCGCAGCCTGATGAAGGGCATCGAGGAAGTGAGCGAGGGTAATCTGAATGTAAAAATCAAGACAGGTCTAGACGACCTTGGCATTATTAATCAAAAATTTAATACCATGATCAAACGCCTTAACGATACAATGGTGAAAGTACAGGATACGACGCAAGAAGTTACGGGATCAGCTCAGGAATTGCTAAGTATTAGCGAGAAAAACAGTGCGAATACGAACATCATTAACAACAATATTCAGGAAATAACCCAGGGACTTGAAGCTCAGGATCACGCAGCACTTGAAAGCTCCAGGGCTATGAATGAAATGTCTACGGTTATCCAAACCATTGCCGAAAGTTCCTCCTCCGTAGCAGATCAAGCTTATTCCATGGAAAAACGTTCGGTTGAAGGCAATCAGGTAGCCCAAAAGCTATCCACTCAAATGGATTCTATCTCCACTACAATAGAAAGTACAGTTGATTCCGTTAATGCGCTACAAAACCGATCTAACGAGATCAGTAATATCGTAAGCATCATTACAGGCATTGCTAGCCAAACGAACCTGCTTGCACTGAACGCTTCTATTGAAGCCGCCAGAGTCGGTGAAGAAGGCAAGGGTTTTGCAGTAGTAGCGGGAGAAGTGCGTAATTTGGCTGAGCAATCTCAAGAGTCCGCCAAACAAATTGCAGAGCTCATTGAAGAAATTCAAAAGGAAATTGAACAAACCGTAAAAGGCATGAGTCTAGGTACAAAAGAAGTTCACATCGGGCTGGAAGTTACGAAGCAGACAGGCAAAATGTTCTCTGAAATTTTAAATGCGGCTAATAAAGTATCGTCACAAATTCAGGAGGTATCCAGCGCAACGGAGCAGATCTCGGCCAGCACGCAGGAAATGTCAGCTACCTCTGACGAGTTATCTTCGACAGTTAGCAAAACAGTCGACAGCAGCAAACAAATTGAACAAACCATTGGGGAACAGGCTGAGTCTATGGCTTCTATTGTCCAGGCTTCTGACAAGCTTACATTGATGTCCGGGGAGCTGGAAGAGCTCATTTCGTTCTTCAAGGTGAACCGGGAAGCCTAATTTTATAACTTCCAAGTAAACCTAGATAACAATAAAGAACCTCTAGTCTGCATAGAATGCAAACTAGAGGTTCTTTGATATACTTTTACGTACTTCTTAATTTATAAATCCTTCCAAAGCTGAGGTTGGCTTACCGTCAGCCTGCCAAGCACCTTTGTTATAGCCCTGATTGTAACCTGGAGTTGCAGCCGGCTCCCAATAAAATACCCCTGTGCCTTTGCCTCCCCCGATGTTCCGAACCTTCGTTTTGATATCGGCAATAAATGCCTTGGAAGTTGCAGGTTCATTATAATCCATTCCGATTTCACTGATGACAATACCTTTGCCGTATTTTGCAATCAAGTTATTGGCATTGGTAATCGTCTGATCCACCTTGCCCTTCCAGTCAGAAGGAGACGGATACAGAGACAGCCCGATGAGGTCAAACTGAGCTCCATTATCAATCAGCCCGCCGATATTCCAGTTCAACACGGAACCGTTATCCCCGTTAGCTAAATGTACAATCGTCTTGGTACTGCTGCTTACCGATTTTACAGCGTTATTCCCCGTATTGACGAGCCACGCATAGTTTTTCATATTCTCCGAGGCTTTGCCGTCATCCCAGAGCATTCCGTTGTTCGTCTCATTGCCGATCTGCACCCAGTCCGGTGTTACCCCCTTGCTTTTCATCGTGTTCATAACATAAACCGTATGAGACCAGACTGCATCCATAAGTTGTGTAAATGTGAAATTACGCCACGCATAAGGTTTGTTCTGCTGTCCGGGATCTGCCCAGGAATCGCTATAATGCAGCGTCAGCATGACACTCATGCCCAATTTTTTAGCTCGTTGCGCCAGTTCGGCCGCCTTTTCAGCATTCATGTATCCGCTTGCATAATCCTTCATGTCAGGGTTTACCCATACGCGGATGCGCACCGAATTGATCTGATAGTCGTCTCGCAAAATTTGCAACACATCCCGGCGAACCCCTTTTTTATCCTTCCATGTCATCCCCTGTGCTTCCATTCCTGCCACCCAGCTAATGTCTGCTCCTTTGGCAAAAGCAGGAGCGGCCGAAGCCGCACCACCTCCCACAGAGCCAAATGGATACAAAAAGCTGGATAACAAGATCAACATCGCAAATACCATAGTTCGGTTACTTGTTTTCATAAGTCATCCCCAATCTGAATTGTATACTCCTCATTGCCTCTGACAAATCTGCCAGCTCCCTCACTCGGGAAAACGACAGCGATCACACTTTATATCATTTTCTATTTATAATCCGCTCTGTCTTTAGAACCTTAACAGCATAAGCACCCAATTTAACCTTGCTGTCTTCTATCACATGATTTTCGAGCATATCTGCATAAGTTCGTCCATCCAGCGTAATTTCTTGCGGCTCATGCGTGAAATTCAGTATAAAAATATAATCATGAACTCCATCGGTACGAATCGCCGTATTCACTCCATGCGGCAACTGCACATCGAGTGCTTTACTAATTCCTGCGCCATCAATCAGGCTTTTGTAAAAATGGCTGTGGAATGGTGCGGTGTTGCGTGAAGCGATGTAATAAGCCTTTCCCTGTCCCAAGCGGTTCACCGTCAAGGCCGGTCGTCCTGCATAAAAGTCTGAACCGTACACAGCGAGTACCTCTGCACCCTCCGTATGAATGAGATCACACAATTCTACAGCTTCATACTCACCTTGCAGATCCAGCTCATTGCCTTCAACTGGCATAATATGATTACGGTCGTGATCATGCAACCCGTCAATCTCTTCAGACCAGATCCCAAGCGTCTCACGAAGCGGCCCCGGAAAGCCTCCAAGGAAGCACAAATCATGTTCATCCACGATACCAGACCAATAGGTTGCTACGAAAATGCCACCGTTTTCAACAAACTGCTGGATTCGTTCGCCCACACCGCTGCGGACCATATACAGCATCGGAGCCACTACGAGTTTATATTTGGAGAAATCAGCATCCATATGAATGACATCTACAGGTACGCCCTGCTCCCATAGTGCCAAATAATGCGCCTGGGCCGTCTCCTCATATTTTACGCCTTTGTTTCGCGGCCCCTGTGAATCGTTGACTCCCCAGCGGTTCTCCCAGTCGAAAATGACTGCCGCCTCTGCTGGTACAGATGTGCCGATAACTTCCTCCAGCTTCTCCAGCGCATTGCCCACATCTGTCACATCCCCGAACACCCGAGTATGCTCATGCCCCACATGATCGACGACTGCACCATGCAATTTTTCACTCGAACCGCGGCTTTTCCGCCACTGGAAATACTGGACTGTATCTGACCCATGTGCCACAGCCTGTAAAGACGATAGAAGATGCATTCCCGGCCGCTTCAGCTTGCTAATCTCCTGCCAATTCGTCAAGCTTGGCGTACTCTCCATCAGCATCCAAGGCTTGCCCCCCTTGATTGAGCGGATAATATCGTGCATCATAGCCACTTTCGCAGCCTGACGGCTATCATCTCCCCCACGGTCATGCCACGTCGGATAGCTATCCCAGGATATAACATCGAGCAGATCAGCAAACTTCCAGTAATTCAATCCTTCAAAAAACTCCATTAAATTGGTTGTGACCGGAATTGCTGGATTTGCAGCCTTGAGCGGCACAATCTCATGTTTGATAAAATCTGCGGTCTGATCGGTCACAAACCGCCTCCAGTCCAAATTCATGGCATGAACCTGTGTTTCACCGTGAGGTGCCGGAGACTCGATTTGGCTCCAATCCGTAACCGTATGACTCCAAAAGGTCGTCCACCATGCGTGATTAAGCTTATCCAGCGTGCCGTATTTATTTTTCACCCAGGTACGAAATGCCTCCTGACAATAATCACAGTGGCAATCCCCACCAAATTCATTGGAAATATGCCAACCAATGACAGCCGGATGATTCGCATAGCGCTCGGCCAGCTTTGTATTCATGATGCCTACTTTTTCCCGGTATACAGGCGACGTAAAGCAGTGGTTATGGCGGACTCCGTGCAGGTTGCGGACACGGTTAGCCTCCACACGTAGCACCTCTGGATATTTTTGTGACATCCAGGCCGGTCTAGCTCCACTAGGAGTAGCTAAAAACGCATATATTCCGTTCTCGGCAAACGAATCCAGGATACGGTCCAGCCATTCGAACGTAAATACACCTTCCTCAGGCTCCAATGCCACCCATGAAAAAATACCTACAGACATCACATTACATTTGGCCAGCTTCATCAGCCGAATATCCTCGTTCAACACCTCAGGATAATGCTGCCATTGCTCCGGATTATAATCCGCTCCATGCAGCATATGCGGAACGCGACTGCTAATAGGAGGATACTTGGTTATATTTTGATAAGTCAATTAAAATCATCTCCTTCGTCATCAATATGGTTTACTCCTTGACAGAGCCGAGCGTCATACCTTTAACAAAATACTTTTGTAAAAATGGATACACAATGAGGATTGGCGCTGCACCAATGAAAATTTGCGCTGCATTAACCGTCGTTTGAGAAAGTAATTCCATCTCTTTGGGACTCATGCTCATGGAACTCATGTCCTTCTGAATAATTACGGTTTGCAGGAATGTCGCCAGTGGATAATCCTTTGCATTGCTCAAATAGAGCAGACCGTCAAACCATGAGTTCCAATGAAATACCATACTAAACAGCGCAATCGTCGCAATAGATGGCATGGATATCGGTAAAAAAATACTAAACAATGTCCGAAAATGTCCTGCTCCGTCGATCAGAGCCGCCTCTTCCATCTCTTTGGGAATTCCTCTAAAAAAGTTCAACATGAGAATGACAAGAAACGTATTGACCGCTCCCGGCAAAACAAGAACCCAAAAGCTGTCCATTAGATGAATCTTTTGAATAACCATATAGAATGGAACCAGACCACCGTTAAAAATCATACTGAATACGAACAGCCATGAATAAACGTTTCGGCTACGGAACACAGACGTTTCTTTTGAAAGTGGATAAGCAGCTAAAAAGGTAATAAGAAGCGTCAACCCAGTTCCCAGTATAGTCCGACAGACAGAAACCCAAATGGAGTGCAGAAAAATGGGGTTATTCATCGTCTTCTTATAGGCTTCTAATGAAAATTGAACCGGCCACAGTCCAACCAGATTGGCATCTGCTGCTGATTTAGCACTAAATGATACCGCCAGCACATGAATCAGTGGAACGATGCACATGATGGACAAAATCACGAGCAAACAAATATTAAACACATTGAAGATGCGGTATGGCGTTGTTTTATGATACATGACTCTCCCTCTTTCAGCCTCATGGAATCAAAATATGCGGTAACCTGCCCATTTGTAAGCAAGTCGATAAGATATCAGAATCAGAATCATACTGATAACGGATTTGAACAATCCAATGGCGGTGGCAAAGCCCATTTCTCCATTAATTAACGCCGTCCGGTAGACGAAGGTGTCAATAATATCACCTTTTTGGTATACTAGCGGGTTGTAAAGGTTGAAAATCTGGTCAAAGCCGGCGTTCAAAACATTACCAAGCGCAAGCGTACCGACAACCACTACCATCGGAATCAGCGAAGGTATAGTGATGTGTAGCGTCTGTCTCCAGCGGCTCGCCCCATCCATCTCGGATGCCTCGTACAACGAAGGGTTAATGCCCGCCAGTGCGGCGAGAAAAACGATGGTGTTGTAGCCAAACTCCTTCCATATATCCGATACAATGACAGTAAAACGAAACCAGTTATTATCCCCCAGAAAAAAGATGGGCTGGATTCCAAAGCTCCCGAGAATACGGTTCATAAAGCCATCTGTAGCCAACAGATCAATCAGAATTCCGCCCAAGATTACCCACGAGAGAAAGTGTGGCAGATAAACCAGTGTCTGAATGGAACGCTGAAGTCCAACCTTGCGGATTTCATTCAGCAGTATGGCAAAAACAAACGGAATCAGCAGATTGAAAAACATCTTTAACACCGCAATAATAAGCGTATTCCAGACGACCTGAAGACTGTCCTCTCGTTGAAATAAATAGCGGAAATTATCCAGTCCAACCCACTCGGAACCGGTTATGCCGAGCCAAGGCTTGTAATTTTGAAAGGCCATCACAATGCCGCCCATCGGAATGTAGCTGAATACAATTAAGAAAATGATGGCTGGCAGCAGCATGATATGAAACGGCCACGTACGTTGCAGACTTCTCATTGCAGTTCCTCCTGTAACTCTCATGTTATACTTCAATTATAAAAGTCTTTTCGCTGTCCCGACAGTTCAAAAAACCAACATACATGGCACAAAAGCAATCATTTTTTAAGCTCGCCATACGAATGAAACTTTATCTTGCACACATAATAATAGCGCATTCATTTCCAATTAATTCTGGTGAAGCTGTAGTAAAAAGGCTGTCCACCTTGGGACAGCCCGCCTAATCCATTTCACAACATCAATCGTTTTTACTTTTCAGCGCTCTTATACCATTCGTTCACTTCTTTTGTAATTTGTTCGCCTCCGGCATTCTTCCACGTCTGCACGAAGGTATCAAAAGCCGAAATTGGCTGTTTGCCATAAATAATTTCATTGAAGGTCTGGTTTTCAATCTTATCCAGATAGTCCTTTTTGGCCTTCATAGTTGGCGTAGTAGGGCCCGTGAACTGATCCTTCATGGAGATGTCCTTCTGTTCCATCAACACCTTGGCAGCCGCAGGAGTACCTTTTCCGTAGTTAATCAATACATCCTTCTCCAGACGGGTTTCCGCTTTTTTGCCGTTAGCCAAGCTTAACAAAGCCTTCATTTGGGCATCAGGTACACGTGCACCATCACGAACCAGCAAATAACGAATAGAGTTTACATAACCCCCTGGTATTTTGTCGTTTGGCAACAGCTTTCCGTTCGCATCCAAATCATAGTCGTAGCCCTTAAACAGCCCATTCGACAAATCCCCATCTGGATGAGAATTTGCATAGTGATCAAACAAGTAATTTTGATAGGTGAAAAAAGCTTCAGGATGCTGCATTTGCTTATTGATCAGTACGACACCATTGGTGTATTGAGTCCCATGGCGCATGGTTTTGTTATCAGGCCCCACTGGAATCTTGATCGGCTTCCATACGGCGCTCGGCGCATTTTTGACTGTATCATAAAGAGGCCAGCCGCTCATCCA
>NZ_ASRY01000082.1 GCF_000520815.1 Paenibacillus maysiensis
AGACACAATGGTACCGTCGAGCAGGTTGAAAGCTACACTCGGCTCCTGCGCCAGCCTTCCGTTAGGCGTAAGCTGCACGTTCGGCATCAGGCTCCACCTCCCGGTACACCGGCAAAAATCGTCAAACTGCCTGTGCGCGTATCCGTCCAGACGGAAATGTAGCTGTTCGGCGGCACAATGGCTACATCAATATAGTCACCGAGCACCTCCACTGGGCCTACTCCACCCCCAGCATTCGGGTTAAAGGAGGTCGTCGTCAGGCGGCTGTTCACGAAGGTGTTACCTCCATCCGACGACTGTGCAGCGAACACATCCAGATTAAAGCCGTCCAGGCGATTGGTATAGTACACGACAACGACCAGTCCCGTCTTGGGCGACACCGAAATCGCAGGAAAGAAATTTTGCGAGCCAGGCGGGCTGTCCGTCACGACGACCGGAGCACTCCACGTTGTGCCGAAATTGAGTGATTTGGACATTAAAATATTGCTGTATCCCTGACCAAAGTCCTGCCAAACGGCATATAACGTATTTGTTGTAGAAGGCACACCCGAGCAGTCCGCGGCCAAGCTGGGAATATTCAGTATCCGAAAGCTGTAGCCGGGGACGGGCAAAGGACTGGGTACAAGCGTTATGTTGGATACGAGAATATCCCCGCTAAAGGTAGCCCCTCCATCAAAGGATCGCCGGATAAAATAAGCCGGTGTCTGCGGACCCGTACGAATCCAGCTGACATAGACGCTTCCATATTTGTCGACCGCAGGCTCAGGTCGCTCCGTGGAGGATTGGATATTCGAAAGCAATAACGGTCGGTCCCAAGTTAATCCTCCATCGGTGGAACGCTGGTAGAAGGCCACAGACCGGGCATTAAACTCTATATTGTATTGGCGGTTATATGTGACATAGACATGCCCGAGATAGGGGCTGGCTCCGGCGTTATCTGTTGTAATATTGGTCCAGTCATTATTAATGTAATCTCCAAAGCCCGGATTAATGACCACCGGAGGAGCAAAGGTGGCTCCATCGTCCGTAGAGCGGTAGATCGCGACAGCCCCGTTTTCATTTCCCGGAAACACATGTGCGGATACGATAAAAATATTGGGAAACAGATAAGCTACCATTCCCGCCTCAGCTCCTGTATATCCCGGCGGAAGCGGCAGTAAAGAATCGGTCCAGTCCGCCCCTGCGTCCAATGATCGGTAAAGACCAATGAGAGGGGGCCCGCTACTAAAGTCAACAGCGACAGCCACCACAATATTCGGATTCAACAAATTAACAGCGACACTCGGCTCAAACTTGGGTAAACCGCTGGGTGTCACTTGAAAATTTAAAGGCATCGCGAGCATTCCTTTCATTGCAAATTGGTAATCATGGAAGGGGTATCTCCAAAAATGTACCTTTTTTCAGCATAGCCTACCGACAAGCATACAAGCTTTCTATTCAGTAGATTCATAGTATAGGAGCATCCCTTCGGGGGTTTTCCAATATTCTGTTTTCGAAAGGATGATTCATTTGGCTTTTACAACCGGCTATATGACAAACACCAGAGATTTTGGTACTGCCTGCTCCAATATCGTTGTGAATGTGGTCAATGAGGATACGGTGAACGCGGCAACCGTGACGGTACAAATTTTTTTCTCGCTCGTGCCGGATACCAAGGTACCCTTGTATGTGTCATCGATTAACGTACCTGCAAACTCCATTGCCCGACGTACCTTTTTTGTACAAGGTGTACTTGCCTATGAGGTACAATACAACGTAGTCTCCGCTGCACCTTCCAATGTTGTGCTCTCCAACTTTGGACTGGATCAGTTTGGTAATGTTGTACAGGAGCATCGTGTTCTTCAGTCGGAGCTGACCACAATCCCGGCGCTGTCTCCTGTTATTTAAAAGTTGCTCTGCTCCAGTGCCTGATGTAATCTATGAGTGTAATACACGTAATTCCATTCCGGCGGTACGGACTGGACTCCTCGGCCGCTGCCTATGGCGGAATGGTCATCTGTATAATAGGAAAAGGCATGTGTATCCTGTAGCGGGCGCAGCAAATCGGTCAGATACAGCAGATCCGTCACAGCGATATAAGGTTTGACACCGTAGCACACAACAAAGCGGGTAACCGTTTCCCCAATGGCCTGAACCAGTGCTTCGTTGACAGAATAATACGGCCTCGGCGTTATGATTAGCCGAGGATCGAGCATCATCGGCAGGAAGGAAGAGGCGCCCTGTTCCGGCGTAAGATCCAGCAACCGCACCAAGCAATTGCTATAATGCTGCTCCAGCAGATTATCCAGCAACGGCTCAGCCTGAGTCATATCCGTGACAGGCATTAAAATGGTCATTTCAAGCGGGATACCCCGGCGCGCTCTCGCCTCATGCTTGGCGATTTGAAATGTGTGCCGCCAGCGTCGATGTTCCATTTGGCTGTGCAAGCTGGCCGATACACTAAAAGCAGAATTCACCCGGTAATCCATCAGGATCTCCGGGATGAATTTCATGCTGCACGTCTCGGTCAGCCGCAGCCAGTAATCATAATCCTCCACGGGTTGCAACCGATAGCCGCCGATCCGGCGGGCATATTTGCTTTTGTACATAAATGAAACCCCAACAATGCTGGCGTTCAGCAGTTCCTCATGCGACTGGCTCTGATACCGGATCAGCGTTTGTTGATGCTGCTCATCATACAACGGGCTTCCTGAAGCATCAATCTGGCGGAAGGTGGAGAATACAAGGCCGAGCGAGTCCGGCCCGTGCTCCAGCTCTCGTCGCAGTCGTTCTATAAAGCCGGGATAATATACATTGTCACTGGATACCCAGGTCACATATGTGATCGCCGGATCTTGGAACAACTCGTCAAACCCCCGGTTGAGGGCACTGGATACTCCTTTGTTCTCAGGAAGTGTAATCAACTGGACACGCGGGTCCCCCCCTGCTGCGTGGAGCGCCGGCCCTACCATTTCCGGCGCTCCGTCAATAACAATGATAAAGCGAAATGCCCTGTAGCTCTGAGCTAGTACGGATGAGATCGCAGCTTGTAGATAACCGATATCCTGTTTGTACAGCGGCATAACAATCCCCGTATCTACCATATCAATCCCCCCCTGACAGACTTCCGGCTTTATTAGGAAAAACCGTTCAACAACTGACTGAAGCGATCTCGATACCGTGCTTGAGTTATGCTGTACTCCCGCTCAACGGCCGGCCAATGCTTTTGGGTTCCCATTTCATCATGCCAACGGTAGTTGACCAGCGGTTCGTTCAGAAAAGGAAATGGATATCGCGCCAGCATCACTCGGTACCACATATCCAGATCATGGGTATACGGCAGCAATTCATCGAACAGACCGATATGTGAGAACAGATCCTTTTTAAACATGACCGTGCATCCGTTGACCGGATTTCCTTGCTGGAAAAAACGATAAAACTCCGGTAGGGAAGGAAACACAGCCGCCGCCTGATGGGTTGTAATCTGGCTGTAGTTATTGATGAAATTGAAATTGGTGTGAGAGATATACGCGCCTTGTTCCACCATAAAAGATACCTGGTTGTTTATTTTATCCATATGATAGGTATCATCTGAGCTGAGCCACGCAATGTATTCGCCACTAGCATGCCGAATGCCATGATTCAGTGCGCTGGCCGTTCCTCCATTGGCTTTCCCTAAATAATGTATATATGGAAGATAAGGTTGAAGCAATTCGGTATGTGTCGTGGAACCGTCATCGACGACAATAATTTCAAGCGGACCGTAGGTTTGCTCTAATGCGCTTTGCAGAGCCTGATCCACGTATCCACAGTTATAAAATGGAATGACGATCGTTACACTCGGTCTCATATCGTTCCTTCCTTTCCGGCTCGGTGGTATCGGATCATATCCTCCAGCGATTGCCCCAACTGTATAATCGGCCTCCACCCCATGTCCTCCAGCTCCTCGGCCCGGTATGCATCCGTAGACGCTGATTCTGCCGCGTCCCCCCATTGGATGGCGACAGGTGTCTCTGCCAGTGCAACCATACGTTCCACAATGTCGCCCAGCTCCACGATGCGACCTGTACAGACCGGGTAAACCTGCCCCGGCACACCTTGCTCCAGCAGCACACCATATGCGCGGACGGCATCGCGCACGTCGAGAAAGTCACGCTGCGCATGTCGGGAAGATACCCGGAACGGTGCGGGTTCGAGGGCGGGCAAAGGCTCAGGAACTGATTCGGTTGCCGACTCCCTGTACGTGCGCTCTGTACTGATGATATGACCTGCCAGCAATGCGCAAAAGCCGGTGGAGGGACCCGGGCCAATCAGATTGCAAGGCTCCGCCAGCATGACGGATTGGCCGAACAACGCGCTCCAGGAGAGCGCGACTGCCTCTTGAAGGCTTTTGCTGAGACTGTACGGATGCGATGGATGATATGGAGCCTGCAAAGCCGCTTTCAGCCGGGAACCCGCCACGACAATCCGGGCTGTGGGAAAAGGGCGCAGCGCATCCAGCAGATACAGCGTGGACAGCACATTGGATTCCATGTAGAGCAGCGGGCTTTGCCATGATTCGGGCACCGAATTTTTACCACCCAGATGAAGCACATAATCCGGCGCAATCTGGCCTATCACTTCGCGAAGATGTTCCTTATCGAGCAAATCGCATACATAAGACGTGATGTAGAAGCTGGTGCCAGAATTTGCGCTGGAGTTCTCATCACCGTTCAACTGCAAGATCAGCTCCCGAGCGGAAGCAGCCGTGCGGGTCAGCGCCGCTACCTCCCAGCCGAGCTTTGCAAAATGGCGG
>NZ_ASRY01000083.1 GCF_000520815.1 Paenibacillus maysiensis
TGCCGGACAGAGTCCACCGCGCCCTTACGTACCTTTCGTCCATCGGCCAGATCCAGACCGCTCATCCGGGTTTCCGCCTTGAACTCGATAAAGGTCCCGCCTGCTGCCAAGGA
The DNA here is from genome assembly GCF_000520815.1 of Paenibacillus maysiensis. GTDB lineage: Bacteria > Bacillota > Bacilli > Paenibacillales > Paenibacillaceae > Paenibacillus > Paenibacillus maysiensis. Next base: position 114 of record NZ_ASRY01000083.1, read on the forward strand.
TTCATCCAGCGCGTGCTCCTGCTTGCGCATCAACTCCAGAACTGAGCGCCCCTCAGGCGTCTCATCCTTCATCGAGCTCATCGCAGCCCACTTCACTAACTCTGTCTCCTCTACGCCCCCTACAGGCACGAATTGGCTCGCCATCCGGTTACCGAAGGTAATTGTACCCGTTTTGTCCAGAATCATCGTGTTGATGTCTCCAGATGCTTCTACCGCCTTGCCTGACATCGCCAGCACGTTAAACTGGGTGACCCGGTCCATACCGGCAATCCCGATGGCTGACAGCAGTCCTCCAATCGTTGTCGGAATCAGGCAGACCAGCAACGAGATCAGCACGGGAACAGGCAGGTCAATGTTAAAATGACGGGCAATCGGTGCCAGCGTAACCACCACGATCAGAAAAATAATCGTCAAGCTGATCAGCAGGGTATTCAGCGCAATTTCGTTCGGCGTCTTTTGTCGTTGTGCGCCTTCCACGAGCGAAATCATTTTATCGATGAACGTCTCACCTGGCTCTGTCGTAATCCGCACCTTAATTCGGTCACTGACCACGCGCGTCCCGCCGGTTACCGAGCAAAAATCACCACCTGATTCCTTGATCACTGGAGCCGATTCTCCCGTAATCGCCGATTCATCCACTGAGGCAAGACCTTCAATCACCTCACCATCACTCGGAATCATCTCGCCCTGGGACACCATTACAATGTCACCTTTACGCAGCTCGGTCGAGCTGACCACCTGAATCTCATCCCCGACAAGCTTGTTGGCTTGTGTGTCCTGCTTGGATTTTTTCAAAGAGGCAGCCTGCGCCTTACCCCTCCCCTCCGCGAGCGCTTCGGCAAAGTTAGCAAAGAGTAATGTGAACAGCAGGATAATAAAAACAGCCAGATTAAAGCCCATTTCGTTGCCAGTTCCAAAATAACCGGGAAACAGCAGCATGAGCAGCACGACCAATGTGCCGATCTCCACGACGAACATGACAGGATTTTTCATCATGATCATCGGATTTAATTTCATAAAGCTATCCTTGATCGCATGCTTCAAGATGCTTTTGTCCAGCATGCGTTTGCGTTGTTCCTTCATGATCAAGCACCCCGTTCATCCATTCTCATTTTCTTCTTCCTGTTCATCTTCTTCACATGGTCAGAAATTCAGCCACAGGCCCCAATACGATTACGGGCAAAAAGGTCAACGCGCCGATCAACAACACAACCCCGATTAAAATCGCCCCAAACAGCTTGTTGTCCGTGCGAAGTGTGCCCGTCGTCACCGGAGTCGGTGCTTTGGCATTCAATGAAGCCGCTACAGCCAACAGTGCAACTATAGATACATATCGTCCGAAGAACATAACAATCCCTGTTGTCGTGTTCCAAAATACGTTGTTATCCGTAAGACCTTCAAATCCCGAACCGTTATTAGCCGCAGATGAAGCATATTCATATATCACCTGAGTCAATCCGTGATATCCGGGGTTTGTGACCGCATCGTACCCCCAATGACTCATAAAAGCGAGCGCAGTCGGCACCAAAATGAGAAACGGATGTACCAAAATGGCAATCGCGATCAGCTTCATTTCCTTGCCTTCAATTTTCCTGCCCATAAATTCCGGGGTCCTGCCGACCATCAATCCACATATAAACACACCCAGAATCGCGTACATCAGCATATTCATCAGCCCGACGCCCTTACCGCCGAAAATGACGTTCAGCATCATTTCACCCAAAGCAGCCATACCGCCCAGCGGGGTCAGCGTATCGTGCATATTGTTCACCGAGCCTGTGGTTGCCGCCGTCGTTACCGCCGTGAACAACACCGATTGTCCAATGCCGAAGCGAACCTCTTTCCCTTCCATGCTTCCCTGAGTAGCATCCACCCCCATTGCCTGAATCAGCGGATTGCCCGTTTTCTCTGACACGTACGTAATGGATAGGAAAACTAGGAACAATACCATCATGGAGCTAAAAATAATCCAGCCCTGCTTGCGATTACGGGCGAACAGTCCAAAGGTATACGGCAGCGAAGCCGGCATCACCCACATCGCCAAAATTTCCAGCACATTCGTCCAGGGATTTGGATTTTCAAAAGGATGCGCCGAGTTGGCCCCATAGAAACCGCCCCCGTTCGTACCCAAATGCTTGATCGATTCCATTGAAGCAACGGGTCCCAAGGCAATCTGTTGCTGTGTTCCGCTCAGCGTTGTAATATCCGCCGTAGACTGAAGCGTCTGCGGTACCTTCAGTCCGACCAGCACCAGCGTAAGTACAAAGGCCAACGGTAGAAAAATCCGTATAATTGCTTTGATAAAATCCTGAAAAAAGTTGCCCATCCCTTCACCGCGCCGCGTCAATCCTCTCATAAAAGCCGCAGCAACCGAAAATCCGGAAGCAGCCGAAGTGAACATCATCATCGTAACGAACGCCATCTGCGTCAAATACGTAAGTCCGCTTTCTCCGCTATAATGCTGGAGATTCGTATTGGTCATAAAGCTGATCACTGTATTAAATGCCAGTGAAGCTTCCATATTGCCGTTTCCAGCCGGATTACCAGGAAGCAGTCCCTGCAAGCGCAGCAGCACATAGCTGATCGCCACAAGCACGACATTCGTAGCAATGAAGCTCATAACGTACGTGGTCCAACGCATGCTCTCCAGTTTTTTCAATCCTATAACCTTATAAATCAGCTTCTCCGTCCCGCCAAACACACGATCCGTCCGATTCGGTTCATTTGAGAATACATGATATATATAGGTGCCCACTGGTTTCACCAAGAGCAGCAATATCACAATCACAATTCCAATCTGCAGTAGCTCCATCATCTATTCCCTCCTCCAAAATGCTCCTGCGTTTGGGACAACAGACGGTTTCATAGCACCAAGCGAGTGCACACGTTTGCGAAAGCCCGCTGCCTCTGATGCCTCATCCACGATCTGCTATCCCTCGTCCGCTTTATCCTATACCTGAATCCTGATTAGAACTTTTCAGGATTCAGGAGTGCATAGATTAAATACACAAACACAATAGCCGTAAGCGCAAGCACAACCATCATCCTTTTCGCCCTCCTTTGGAGGTCTGCGCATCACACCAGCGTACAAACATCAGTATCACTCCATAACTCACAGCCATCACGAGCAGCATGTATATATCCATCATGTTAATACCCTCCCGTACCAGTCCTTAATTCATCATTCTTACACTCTCGTAAAATCGCTATAAAACTAAATTCAAAAATTTTAATGTAAATTAGCCATATCGTAAGCGACTATCCGTTCAGCAGAAAACCCACCTCTCCATTCAAAGTGTAGATCACATGGTCCGCTCCCAAACCTCGATAAATCCCTTGAGGATTACAGCCGTGTGTAATGACATAGACCGAATCCGATGTCAGCGGCCGGCATATTTGCAGAAAACGGCACGTCAGATTCAAGCTGTTCTCAAACAAATACACGCAGCCAATTTCTTTTTTGGGAAAATTCCACTTCCCTGCTTGCATCGTATTGATGCGCACAACATGCTCCACACCCATTTTTTTGAGCTGTCGTTCCTCCTGAGCGCTATTCGTCAGAACCGCAAACGCCAGATTTTTGAACATAAGCAATTTCACAAAATTTCTGCCCGATTCATTCGGTGCAGTGACAATGATTAGCCGACCTTCCATCAGTAGCTCCTCTCCCGGTATAAAAAGACAACAAAAAGAAGCCGAAGGAAAAAGGCTTTCCTCCGGCTTCTTACGTAACCATGATAAAATAAACCATGGCTACACACGGCGGTTTGTTGCCTCTCCCTGTACGCTTACGAGGTTAGCTGTCGGATTCGGACGTGAGAGTCGCCCTATTTCTGGCACTTGGCCGGAAAATTCACCCCATGAGACACACGACTCTGAAAGCCGTAGAGTTCCCGTTCGGTTCCCCCGCTTTTGCAACTGCAAAATTCAGCGCTATAGACAATTCGTTGCTGCTTCATTCACTTAATTTGAAATTACGTCTTGAATCATACACCCGCGCAAGGAACACTGTAAAGCTCACCTGCGGGGTTATAAATCGGTCTTTGGAGCATAAGAGATTAATAATAGCGCTTACAACATAAATATCCTTCTCCCAGCTCCTTCAATCTCGGTTTTTCATCTCTTTTCGAAAATGTCGGGCATGTCAATATTGGCGTATGGAGAGCATTTTTTGTCCCTTTTTTGTAAAAGAGAAAGAAAAACTGCTGTATGCACCTGATAAACGCCGATTGAGCCTGTTTTACGATGAGAAACAGCGCCAATTCACCCCATTTGCAGTGCAATTTTCCGTTTTGGACAAAATACGATTTTACAGTCGCAGACGGCGCATTACATCTATTATAGACTTGCAACCCTTCGTTAAATTGCTTACAATTTAATTGTGAAATATCAAATAAGGAGGGATACCATGACCGTTTATGAATATGATGCGCAAACCCTGCAAGGGAATGAGATTCCGTTGTCAACCTATGAAGGAAAAGTTCTGCTTATCGTGAATACAGCCAGCAAATGCGGGCTAACCCCCCAATACAAGGCGCTACAAGAGCTATATGACCAATACCATGAGCAGGGTCTTGAAATCCTGGGGTTTCCCAGCAATCAGTTTGCCAAGCAAGAGCCGGGTTCCAGCGAGGACATTGCGGAGTTTTGCCAGATCAACTACGGGGTAACCTTTCCGATGTTTTCCAAAACAGATGTCAATGGCGATCAGGCGCACCCTTTATTTCGCTACCTCACCCGGACAGCTCCGGGCGTATTAGGCTCCAAAGCGATCAAATGGAATTTTACTAAATTTTTAATTACACGCGAAGGTAACGTATTTAAGCGCTACGCCCCACAGACAACTCCGGATAAACTGGCGGGGGATATCGAGAAGCTCTTGTAGCAAAGCTAACAAGCCACTTCATCACCGTTCACAAGCAGCCGATCCAGGCGGCTGCTCCTGTGGCTAGAAAAAAAGGGATATAACAAAAAAAGCATCCAATCACGTGAAAAACGTGTCAGGATGCTTTTTTATCTGTGTCTTGCATGTAATGCGGTCGAGAGGACTCGAACCTCCACGGGCGTACGCCCACTACCCCCTCAAGATAGCGTGTCTGCCATTCCACCACGACCGCAAATTCCAATGTTTCGAGGCAACAGATTTATTATACTCCCTTGTATTCTATTTGTAAACATAAATACAATAATTATTTTTAAAGTTAAATAAACTAACATATAAAAGCTATAAAAATATTTAATTTGACATGTAAGCATCGTAAATGTAAATATATATTACATAATATCACTAAAATTTTTCTTAATCTGATTTTGAAGTCACTTAATATAACATAAAAACTATACTCTAAGGAGGCGAACCGCTTTGCAAAAAGGCAATCGTTTGCTGAACTACGCATTGCTGTTGGACCCTTCCCTGCCTGTCGGTGGCTTCACTCGTTCCTACGGGCTAAAGGAGCTGTTTCGAAATGGTCGTTTAACCTGTCTGCAAGACCTGGAACACTATGCACGCACCGATCTGCATCCTCAGTTCACATCCCTCGATGGCATGGCTATCAAAAGTCTTTATATCGCTGTTCAGCAAAATGATGGTTGGCGTATCGCTCTTATTGATAAAATGCTGCACGCCCAGCGTTCTTCCCTACAGCACATGAAAGAGTCACGCCTATCCGGCCAACGCCTGCTCAAGCTCGCTAAGGCTTTGTACCCTTGGCTTGAATTCGACCGACTCGAAGCTATACTCATCCAATACAATGCGATTGGCACACTCGCAACCGTTCATACCTGGATTAACGTTTCTCTTGGAAATGATGTAGAGCAAGCCATTCACGGCTACCTTGCCGCGGCAGTGTCCTTCTGTGTCGAAGATGCTTCCAAACTACTCCATCCTCCTTATGAGGAAAAAAATCCTGTTATTCAGCGAATGACCAACGAGCTTCTAGACGCATGGAAACAATTCAACGCCCCTGAGTCTGAGCCAACCGCATTTCAGCGTCGCCTTTTGCATAGGCATTGGTCCAGCTCCTACATTACGCAGCCACCCTATATGAGCAGCAACCACCAGCGAGGGTAAGATTCGACTAATTCCTTCGTCTGGCCCCATTATACGCCTCCAGCATCCCCCTGATGCCTGTTTTCACCCTTCCAGCACCAACGCCAAAAGCACTCCCACCACTTTTTTTCAGTGGCAGAGTGCTTTTTTATCTAGAGCACGACTGATATTTCTCACAGTTAACAGGCTCCAGATGGATTATCCAAACCATTTATCACTTAAATAAGTAATAAATTTATCTCAATTACGTATTTTAGATTGTAAAAACACGTATAAACGTGTATCATAGTTTTAGATGGTTAATTCTAACATGTTTACTGATGATTATTATAACACACCAATTATTCCGCAAGTATCCGTAAGGGGCGATTTCACTTGAACAACAAAATGCCTGTCACCTCCTTCGGGTGGGCCATCAAACAAAGGCTTGTCGAACTTCGGCTGGATCAGAAAACATTTTGTGAAACGTATAACATCCCGCCTTCACGCTTGTCCAATCTGATTCACGGCACCCGCAAAGCACAAAGGTACAGAAAACAAGTTGCTGCAATCCTCAACATCGACGATAACGATTATAAGGAGGCATCACCACTCTGAAACCAACGATGCGAGCGTCCCCCAAGGTATATGGCACGCTATAACATCGGCAACCCAAATAAACTCGTCAATCGAACCCGCCGGTCCGTTTTACGGGTTTTCAACCTGAGTGATCTTTAGCGAGAAGATCATTCAGGCTGTGTTTTGTCATTCTCACCTTTTTGCTTACGATATTTCGCAAATTCCACATATTCTAATATGAAATTCTGTTCTTCTGTATCCAGATCCTCTGCCTGGCAATTCAATGGCCCCATCACTCCAAAAAAATAAGCAGCCTTCTGCTCCTGAAGTACGCCCTCCCCCGGCTTGACGCCTTTCATTAACCAATCCAGCGATACATTAAAAAAGTCCGAAATCTGGATTAAATGCATCGTTCCCGGCGTTGTTTTACCTCTTCTCCAGTCTCCAAGATTCCCCGAGCTGATTTTGAGCTTTTCACAAAACGCCTTCTTCGTCATTCCCCGATCCTTAATCAAGGCTTCAATTCGCTGATAAATCGTTTGGTCTCCCAAAATTATCCCCTCCGACACCCTAACTTTTCTTGAACTATTCCCAAAATTTCAATCCTCATTGCAACCATACTTATTCGGTAATCATCACTTTAATATTCTGCACCCGTTTATTCCGTTGTTGAATCTTCCTGCTTTTTCTCTTTACGGAAGCGGGTAAATTCAATATACTCAATTATAAAATCCTTTTCTGTTTCACTAAGCTGCTCTCCCTGGCAATTCAGTTGCCCATATGCATCAAAAAAATAAGGGTCCTTCGACTCCTTCAGCACCTCACCCTGTACATCCCGCCCCAACATGATCCAGTCCAGACTGGCATCAAAAAACGAAGCGATTTCAATGAGCTTATTCGTGCCCGGTGTCGTCTTGCCTCTCTTCCAATCACCAAAATTCCCTGTACTAATACCCAACTGCTCGCAGAACGCCTTTTTCGTCATTCCCCGTTCCTTGATAAGCTCCTCAATTCGTTGGTAAATAGATTGCATAGAAGTCCCTTCCTCCCTAGCAGGCTCTCAGATAACGATATCATGTTTCCTGTTTCCATTTCAAAGATCACGTATGTTATAATTGCCGAATTATGTATGTTGGTTTTCATTATACCACAATATGCAACAAAAACCGCCTGTTTTCCGAAGAAAATGGCGGCCTTCCGTCAGTTCGCATACACCAATTACGGAGTAGCGTTGTCGATTTTAAGAAAAATCTGCTTTAATTCGTTCAAAGTTTCACTCAGGTGTAATAAATCCTCTTCCGACAGAAGCACCAATCTTTCTTGAATTTTACTGGAAAAGGTATTGAATACCTGCTCACAAAAAGCATCGCCCTCTTGTGTAATCGCCACATTCACGACTCTGCGATCCGAGTCACACGACTGGCGATCGGCCAACCCATGCTCCACCAGCTTGTCCAAAAGAGGGGTCATGTTCGGACGCGAGACATTAAGCTGTTTGGATAGTTCAGATACCGTAGACAAGCGCACCTCCCGCAGAAGCATTAATACTTGAAAGTTATTAGGCGACAAATGTAAAGGAATATCGAGCGTGCCGAAGGTGAAAAATTTCTTCTTCACAATCGGAAACAAACCCAAAATATTTTCTGATATATCTCCCAACAGTTGAGTGTCCATATTTTTCACCGTCACTTCATCAGTTTATACTTATCATTCTATAACATTATGGCGTTATATTATACTATAGAATCATTATTTCATAATTATGACTATTTTATTGTATCATTACATAAACAAAAAAAAGCCTCTACCGCGAGAGACTTTTTCGTTCATTCCATTGATGCGGTCGAGAGGACTCGAACCTCCACGAGCGTACGCTCACTACCCCCTCAAGATAGCGTGTCTGCCATTCCACCACGACCGCATAATAAAATATAAATGGTGAGCCATGAAGGACTCGAACCTTCGACACCCTGATTAAAAGTCAGGTGCTCTACCAACTGAGCTAATGGCTCATGCTGTTCATCCAAGATGTCCGCCATCAGACTTCAGGAATTTCCCTTAAGCATGTAACATGTAGTCCATAAAGACAACAATGACCCGTAGGGGAATCGAACCCCTGTTACCTCCGTGAAAGGGAGGTGTCTTAACCGCTTGACCAACGGGCCGCATTTTTATACACCAACTTGGCGACAAGAAAGAGTATATCAAATAGAAGAACGAATGACAATACATATTTTAAAAAAAATTAAAATATGTAGTTTGCGGAGAATTAAAACGCATTTTCACTTACGTAAATCCACTTATTTCACGTTATTAGAAGCATAAAAAGAGATTATATTGCAAAATAACTTAACTTTACTTATAATCACTTACAGAATACCGAAATCATTTTGAATAGAGGAGCTTTTTATGTATCAAGAAGAGCGGATGCTAAAAATTGTTGATTACCTACAGCTTCACAAGCGTATTTCGGTGGATGATATTTGCGAATTTTTTAATGTATCACGAGATACGGCCCGCAGGGATCTGGTAAAGCTAGAGGAGCACCAGAAAATTATTCGAACCCGTGGCGGTGCCCTTCTACCCACACTGGATCACGAATTAACCAGAAACTATAAAGAGAGACTACTCACTGTATCCGAGGAAAAGCAAGTCATTGGACAAATAGCTGCCAGTATGGTTCGAGACGGAGATCGCATCATTCTCGATTCCTCCACCACTGTACAGGCATGTGCCGAAAGGCTCCATGTACAGGAGTGCTCGGTCATTACCAATTCGATTAATCAGGCTGATGTTCTTTCCGAAAAGGACGGCGTTTCGATTCATCTACTCGGCGGACGCTTGCAAAAGGAGCACCGTTTTGTCTACGGTTCTTCCGCCATTGCTACCCTGTCCCGCTATTTTGTAGACAAAGCTTTTGTTGGGATCGGGGGCATTTCTGTCCATGGACTGAGCATTAATCATGAAGAGGACGGTATGCTCAAGCACCAAATGATGAAACAGGCCGATCAGGTGATCATTCTTGCGGATCACTCCAAATTTGGTAAAAACCTTCCTTACCGCTTTGCCGATTTATACGAGGTGGATATCGTTATCACCGACTGTTTGCCGGACCCGGCTATGCTGGATGTTTTTCGCCGTCATGATGTTGAAATTATTGTTCCGTAATGTGGAAGAAGTATGAGATATATAGAATAAGACTGGAGATGGAGAAATGAAACTGTTTGCGATTGATTTGGATGGAACGCTGCTAAACGAGGAAGCAAAAATAAGCAAGGTGAACGCAGACGCGATCCGCAAGGCACAGCAGCAAGGCGTTCAGGTGACCATTGCCACGGGCAGAGCCGCTTATGATGCCTGGAACAAGCTGGAGGAAGCAGAACTTGTGACTCCCGTCATCGGAGCAAACGGCGCGACCATACACGATGCACATCGTCGCCAGCTAACCTCTACACCGATGGACCGGAGTGAAACGTTTGAAGTGTTGAGCTGGCTGCGCGAAAACGATTTTTACTATGAGGTCATGACAGACCGCGCTATTTATTCTCCACAAAACGGACATCAGCTACTGGCTGTTGAAATGGATCGCCTGTTAAGCGCCAATCCGGATATTTCGCTGGATACTTTGTTACATGCAGCCGAGAAACAATATGAACAGACCGGGCATACCCGTATCCCCTCGTATGAAGACATTCCGCTGGATGTAGAGATTTATAACGTGCTGTGCTTCTCCTTTGATCAAGCCAAATTGAACCGGGGGCGCGAGCGTTATCGGGAATTCCCCGGCCTGAACATGGTCATTTCCTCGGACCGTAACTTTGAAGTTGAGCATAAGGATGCCTCCAAAGGAAACGCACTGCGTTATTTTGCAGATCATCTGGGTATTTCCATGGAGGAAGCCGCAGCGGTAGGAGACAGCTATAACGATATTTCGATGCTAACGATGGCAGGTAAAGGCATCGCTATGGGCAATGCAAAAGAAGACATCAAGGCCGTCTGCTCTGAAGTTACCCTGACCAATGTAGAGAATGGCGTAGCTCATACTCTTCTAAATATACTGGATCAACTTCCGAAGCCGACCTTGTAAACTGAAAATCCACAGGCTTTCATAGACAAAAAAGACGCTCGCAAGCATCATTCCGATGCATACGAGCGTCCTTTTTTCTAATCTGAAAAATCAACGGAGAGAGAGGGATTCGAACCCTCGCACCGCTTTCGCAGTCTAACCCCTTAGCAGAGGGTCCCCTT